>RZYY01000108.1 GCA_009930115.1 Sphingobacteriia bacterium
GAACGCCGCTGTATGTGATCGACGAGATGCTGGTTCGGGAGAAAATCGCAGCGGTCCGGCGCTCCTTCCTCGACCGGTGGAGCGACACGCAGGCCGTCTACGCCGGAAAGGCCTTTCTGCCCCTGGCGATGTGCGCGCTTGTCGCCTCCGAGGGGCTGGGGCTGGATATGGTTTCGGGCGGCGAGATCCATGCGGCCCGCGCGGCGGGGTTCCCGATGGAGCGGGGATTCTTCCACGGACACAGCAAGACCGAGGCGGAACTGGAGTTCGCGCTCGACGCAGGCGTGGGGCGGATCGTCGTGGACGGAATCATGGAGCTCGATCTGCTTCGCTCGATCGCGGAGAGGAAGGGACGCCCCGCGGACATCCTGATTCGCGTCGCTCCCGGCGTGGACGCGCACACGCACAAATACGTGATCACCGATGCCATAAGGGACGGGAACGTGCTTAAATTTTCGGTGGAGTATGTAGGCAGGTACCAACAGAAAGACGACAGCAAAACCAACCTCGATATTGAAGTGGAGGACATTGACACCAAAGAGCTGATGGAATCGCCGTTGAGGTTAAACAAAGTGGCAGATTATATCCTGGCGCATCACCAGCGCAAAACCTACAACAAGGAGTTTACAGCCGTTTTCTGCGTCAGCAGCATCGAAACACTGATTAAGTATTACGATTTATTCAAACAGAAGAAAGAAGAAGGGCTGCACAATTACAGGGTGGTGAGTATTTTCTCTTACACTACCAATGAAGAGGACAAGGAAGCCCAGGGCTTTATCCCGGAGGAATTGTCAGTTGCCGAAGAACCCAAAGTCCTTTATGGTCTGCAAAAGCACAGCAGGGAAAAGCTGGACGAAATAATTGCTGATTACAACAAGATGTATGGTACAAGCTATTCCACCAAAGACAGCGAATCGTTTTACAACTATTTCAACGACATTTCAAAGCGGATTAAAGACAGGGAAAGAATAGATTTTCAGGATAAGGACAGGGTGGATATTTTGCTCGTGGTCAATATGTTTCTCACCGGTTTTGATGCCAAGAAAGTGAACACAATGTATGTGGACAAGAACCTGAGATTTCACGGGCTTATCCAAGCTTACTCCCGCACCAACAGGGTGCTGAATGAGCAGAAATCGCAGGGCAATATTGTGGTGTTTCGCAACCTGAAAAAAACCACTGATGATGCCATTACGCTATTCTCGAACAAGAATGCCAAAGATGTGATCATCATGCAGCCTTACGAGGTTTATGTTAAGCTGTTTAATGAAGCCTTCATTGAGTTACTGAAAATAACTCCGACTGTTGGCAGCGTTAACAACCTGCCGAGTGAAACTGAGGAGCTGGAATTTATCAAGGCATTCAGGGAGCTGATCCGGCTGAAAAACATCCTCACCACTTTTACTGATTTCGACTTCGACGATCTGGCGATGAATGAGCAGTTGTTTGAGGATTACAAAAGCAAGTACCTCGACCTTTATGAAAAGGTGAAATTCGACCACCAGAAAGAGAAAGTTTCTATTCTCGAAGATGTGGATTTTGAACTGGAGCTGCTCCACCGCGATGAGATCAATGTGGCATATATCCTGAAATTGCTGGCAAATCTGAAACAGACCAAAGAACATGAAATGGCTGCCAGGCGCAAGGAAATCCTCGATCTGCTTTCAGGAGAAGCCAGGTTGCGTAGCAAGCGGGAGCTGATCGAAAAGTTCATCCTTGAAAACCTACCTCAGATCGAAGATGCTGATAATATCCCCGATGCATTCGAGAAGTTCTGGAATGAGGAACAACTTGCAGCTTTCAAAAAACTGTGTGAAGAAGAAAATCTTTCAACCGACAAGGTGGAGAAGATCATCGAAGGCTACCTCTTTGCCGAAAGAGAACCCCTGCGCGATGAAGTGCTCGACCTGATCCAGGGCAGCAAACCCTCGGTACTTCAGCGTAAAAAAGTCGGGGAAAGGATTCTCAGCAAAATCCTGCGGTTTGTTGAAACATTTATCAGTGGAATTTCAATGAATGAATTGTAAACTCAACCCTCCTGACCTGATGCTGTTTTTTAATCACTCACAAACCCGGATTCGCAAAATGATTTGTCGTAATAAAAATAGATTTCTCCGCCACTGTGTTCCTTCGAAACGAAAAAGAACATAGTCAAAAGAAGGGAGGGGAAAAGAACAATATTGTCATTTCGAATCTTAAGCTTCCCTGCGTTTAGCCTCATGAATGAATTACATGGGAATGTGTCTTATGTTTTGGAAGGAGAGCTCTCCCTACTATGTTCAGCTTTGCTCCACATCTTCGGTCGAGGTGACAGCATGATATTGAAAAATGAAGGGGTGAAAATGGCGGCACTTTGCACCACCATTTTCACCCCAAAAAGCTCCACATTGCATGTCATATCGAACGACCGAAGGGAGTGATATATCTCCTAAATTGACTGATAATCTTTTGTTTGTAAAAAATGTCATTAGTACCACAAACACAAGTGGAGACTTGCATGTGCTGGAATGAAGGGGGAAATCCCAAAAGTTACCACATTTGTTTTTACGAGAAGACAGGATGTATAAAGCTCATCACACCTTACACCAATTGCAATTAGAAATGGCCAAAAACCGTTTTATAACAATAGAATGGCCTAAACTGAGAGTAGCGTCCACTAAAATGATTTAACTTGAAAAATAGTTTAGCGAAAGATATTGAAAGTAGAACATGTAAGAAACCATTAAAAAAGATCAGGGAATTCTGAGTATTTTCTCCATCCACGGCAACTTCAGCTGTGCAAAATTACGTTGCCTCTCTGTCAGTTTGCGGAACTGCTGGCTGGTATCGGTGGCATAACGCGTATCCAGGTACTGGCGGATGTCGTGGTCTTTAATTTTAGCCTTTGATTTGATGATGTTACGGCGGAAATAGTTTTTGTCAATCAATTCGCGGTAAATGGCAGCAAGCAGAGTATGGTTACGTTGCTTTTTGTTCCTGATAAAATGGTAATCCAGATCAATGATTTCATATTCATACAGCCTGGATTCGATTTCGGCAAAACGCTCAGGATTTCGTACAAAGGAATAATCCATCTTTGATTTCATCCGTGATGGGAGGTCATCCCGGACAGGGTCAAATTGTTTCTGTTTTTTCTTAGAGGTTGACAGGATGGGCGTTATGATGGTTTCAGCTTTTTGAATAAATGATGGTTCGGGCATTTTTTCAGCAAAGAAAATAAAATAAAGGTTTTTCTCATCGTATTTTTCTTGCTGCAAAAAATCACCAAAAGTATCCTGAATGTTGAGGTAAAGCACGATCAGGTGTAGTTTCATCAATTGAAAGATATAGCTTTCTTCAGCATGAACCGGATTTTTCAACCGGCAATCCGAACCGGGAATTATATCATCCAGATTGTATTTCAGACGATTGATCTCTGAAGCTGTCTGTTTCAGTTTCTCTCCCACCACTTTATTCAGGGCAGTGTACACATGATAAATTTTCTCCTCCTCATCGATTGTTTGTTGCATCAGCCGGTTCAAGTGATTGAAAAAAGCGGCGGCTTCATTGGATATCAGCCTGTGGTAATAGCTGAGCTTAGGGGAGTAAGGAGGGAGAAAATTCACTTCCCGGAACGGCTGGTATTGATAACGGGTGCTTTCCAGTGCCGAAAGCAGCTTTTTAAAAAAATCCTGGCGCCTCTCTCTGTGACGATAAGGTCTTAGCTCCAGGAACAGGATGTTGTCGTATATCAGCAGGGTTGACTCCATAAGTATGCAAAAATGCAAAAAGTTTGGCAGATGTAAACATCCTATTTGATGAGCTTTTTTGTTGCTGCCAGAAAACCACCTTAATTTGATTTTCAACAAAATAGTATTCTGGCAGTGCCTATTTAATCTCATACCTCCTGACCTGATGCTGTTTCTTAATCACTCACAAACCCGGATTCGCAAAATGATTTGTCGTAATAAAAATAGGTTTCTCCGTCACTGCGTTTCATCGAAATGACAAAAAACATTATCGTTATTTCGACCGCAAACACAAGCGGAGCGCAGTGTTGGAGGGAGAAATCTCAAAAGTTACGACATTAGCTTTTGCGGGAAGCCATGAGGTCTGAATCTATCTCCACTAATCCGAATAATTCATGTTTAATCTGGATTTAATTTCAGTTTAACTCCGGGTTAACTCCGGAAAGAGTCCGGAAAAAGTCCGGGAAGATTAAGGCATCAGTCTGTTAGTGATTTTGCAGATATGGTTCGCTTTGATGTTGAGAACAAAAAATTCATGTAGAAAAGCGGCTGCATGAAAAATGCTATGTTAGTGGAAAGAGTTCAAGAGCCCAATGGTTGCAGGGAAATATGATTTATAAGGTATGTTTCTTTAGATGATTGGAGTTTTGAATTTTAACGCCTGTTTTATTCGTGATTTCCCTGGTTAGCAGCTTAATGGTTTAACCTTGAAGAATAAGAAATTCTGTTCTTTCCGGTTCCGGAAATAAAAATATCTTTGTTCAAATTATCAATAATAATGCGGATTTTTCTTTTGATAAGTTTTATTCTGCTTTTTGACGGATACTTGTCAGGTATCCCTGAAATTCAGGGGATTGACCTGTTACAGAGGAAAGCTGATTATTTTTATCAACAGCTTGCTTACGACAGCGCATCAATTTATTACGCACAAGCAATTTATAAATATGGTAAAAGTGTATCTCCGGAAGTTTTCGGATATTTGTTGAACCAGCATGCATCATCTCTGTTTTGGCAGGATCGTTTGGATGAATGTGAGAAAGCTTGCCGGATAAGTTTAAAATTTTGCATTGAAAAGTTAGGTCCGCATCATTCTTTAACTGCACAGGCACATATCAATATTGGTATGTTCAAGTTTATTGCCGGTAACAGTGGAGTTATAGGGGAGCATTTTACCGAAGCAGCGTTTATCTTTGAGGAGAAATATGGCAAATACCATCCAAAAGTGGCTAAAGCTTATGAATGGCTTGGTGAGTTTCATGAATCGAGATCAGATACTGCCCTTGCGAGAAAATTCCTATGGAAATCACTGGATATTTACAACCAAACAATTGGCGCCGACCATCCTGATGTAGCTGAGCTTTATCGTTACATAGGGCTCTTTTATAAACGATTTGCCAAACCGGATTCTGCGTTGATTTATTTCGAAAAATCAAAAAGGCTGTTTGATAATAAATATGGAGAGGCCAACTTTCAATCGGTTAAATGTCTGAATAACATAGCTGATGTTTATGGAAAACATTTCAATCAATGGAATAAAGTAGAGCATATTTTTCGTCAATGTTTGAGGCTGATTAAAGGGTTCAACTGCCCAAACAGGTACACGCATGCCATGACGCTTTACCAAATGGTGGACTACAACAACGAAAATCAAGATTATCATCAGGCAATTGATTACTTGAACCAAATCCTGCAACTCTATTATCCCGATTTTAAAAACCAGGATGTTTTCGATAATCCTGAGGTAAATAATTCAAATCTGGTTACTATTCCAAAATTAATCTTCATTTACAAGGCAAACATCCTGATTAAGCTTTCAGCAATTGACACGCTTAACAGACAAAGTTTGCGAAAAAATGCCTCAGACTGTTATGTTTTGCTTGATAGGTTTATTGATGAAATCCGCAGTAACCTGGTAGGCTTTGATGCGTGGTTACATTTTGCAAACAGTCATGCCAAGCTTTATTATATGATGGCACTGCACGAACTTCATCTTTTTGAGTTAACTCAAAACGAAAGTTTTCTGAACAAAGGGCTTTACTACATTGAAAAAAAGAAACTATCAGAAAACCTCAACAAATTCAGTGATAGTTTTTGTTTTGCGGATGATTCCAATTTCGCCACATTCAGTCAAATTGAAGAATTAAAAGAAAACATCAATACGCTGAAGGCTCAAAGATTGCTCAGTGCTGAAAAAGAAATAGTTGACCGGCAAATAATTCACAAAACCCTTTCATTAGACGCTTTGTACGCCGACATTAAATCAACCCAGCCAATTGCGGGAATTGATGATGAAATATTTGATATTCAGATAAAAGAAATACAACACCGGTTGAGTCCGGATGAATGTTTGTTATATTATGCCGATAACACACAAGACTACAAGCAGATACCTTATTCACTGATAATTATTGCCATCAATAAAAAACAGGTTAAATTTACCGAAATCAAGGGTCAGGAAACATTCTTACTTGCATCGGATTATTACAACCTGATGGCCACTAACCAGGCGACTGACTCAATTCATGCTATTGGAGGAAAGTTGTTTAATTTGTTGATTTCACCGGTAGGAAACATGCTTAAGCAGAAAATCATCATTCAACCCTCCTCGTTTTTAAGCCCGCTTTCGTTCGAATCATTGCCCGACCTTAAACAAAAAAATCAGTCTTCTTTCTTAATCGAAAACCATTTGATATGGAAAATCTTCTCGCTCAACGATCTTTTCGCCAAACCCTCAAAACAATTACACCGCTTTAGTGACAGTTTGCTGGCTGTAGCGCCAACTTTTAATGAAACGAAGGTCGGGGAAATAGCGTTATTGGCTCAAAGGGATGCATCACTGATTAATCTGGCCGGTGCGGTGAAAGAATGTAACCTGATATCAAATTATTTTGGTACCTTGCTGCTAAGCGGATTGAATGTCAGTAAGTCCAGATTCAAACAAATAAGCAACCGTTTTTCCTATATTCATATTTCTACTCATGGTGTTCCTCAGGGAGATGACCATGAAATGGTACAGCTTGCTTTCAATCCGGCAGGTGATTTTGACAATGGCTGGCTCAGTTTTTACGAAATACTCAATCTCGATCTGAATGCAGACCTGATTGTGTTAAGTGCATGTAAGACCGGTGTCGGGAAAAGGAACAACGGCGAGGGAAGCTTAAACCTTGCCTGGGCATTCAGGCAGGCAGGAGCAAAGTCAGCAATTATAAGTTTATGGGATGTAAGCGACTATGCCAGTTCGCAAATTATGCCGACATTTTATGAGAACCTGAGCAAAGGATATTCAAAACCTGATGCACTGAGGAAAGCAAAGCTCAAGTTTATCAAAAACCATGATCAGATGGCAGCTTCTCCTTTCTTTTGGGCTGCATTTGATTTTATCGGAAGCCACGAAAACGCAATATTTCATGCAGGTCGATCAAATCTTGCAATCGTTTGGATAGCAATTATTAGCGGTGTTTCGTTTGCGTTGGTCTTACTGCTTCTTTTGAAAAAACAAAAAGGGAAATCGCGGATTATCTCAACTGCCTGATTAGTTTGCGGGCTTTTTCGCCGTAAAAATTATTTTTTCCTGCCAGCATTTCCAGGTGCGACCTTGCTGTTTTTGTATCATTTTGTTGCAAATAAGCCAGCGCAAGATACCAGTTGATCTGATCGCTGAAGTCGCTGTTTTCTGCAGCCGATTTTTTAAGCCATAAGATGGCATTTTCGCTTTCACCTTCAGCCAGATAAGCATTTGCCAGGTAAAACATGATTTCGGCATTATTTTTTTCACTTAAAAGAACATCATTCATCAACAAAATAGCAGAATCAAAATCCTTTACTTCGTAATAAAGTAGCGCCTTTGACATTGTCCCCGCTTCAGCACTTTTAACAGTTTTGATGTTAGGATAAGCTTCAAAATACCTGAAGAAAAGTTTTTCAGTTGATGCAGGGCGCAGAAAAAAATATGATCCGCCAGCGATCAAAATGAGTAATATGGCGGCAGCAGCATACCTGAAAATTTTGATAAAAGAGGTAGATGATTTATTTACAGATTGATGCTTTAAAACAATGGATTGAATGATTTCAGGCTCATCTTTAACATCCTCATAAAGTTTGATAACCCTCTCATTGCATGATTCACAAGCTGTCAGATGTGTAATGACTTCATCCGGCAAATTATCCGGAAAAATGTTAGTAATCATAGCTTCTGCGCACCTGGCCACCACTTCATCGGTCAGGTGATGTCTTTCGTTAAAATAAACGGTATTACACTTTCTTTTCAACATCAATTATTTATATTAACTACAAATTATCATCAATAAATTGGATATCGTTCTGAAATTTTTGAAAATACCTCTCGAGTAAGTGTCCAAAAGTTTCGCGGTTTAACTCCATCAAATACCGGTCATTTAAAAACTGAATCAGATTGATCGTTTCATTGTTTGTCCAGCGCCAGTATGAACTGGCATCAGTGTTTGTTTGGGCGGCCAGGTTCAGGAAAGGGCTGATAAGCTCAAACCTGCGCAGCTTGCCATTGTCTGACCGATAAAAAAAATTTAGCGAATCTGATACAACTTGAAAATCGTTGATCTTCAACTCTTTGTGATTAAAAAATAATAATTTTATGTCTGTTGGAAAAACCCTCAGATCATAAAGAGCCTTTAGACACAATAATAATTTGAAACGAAGATGCATGTAGGACAATACCCTGCAATGAAGTTTTCCGACGACATCCTGAATAATAAGGTCATTTTCAGAAGTATTTCGTGTAAATAAACTTTCTGCAGGCAGGTTCTCTTCATCACAGGTTAAACGCTGCTTTCGGCATTCTGCTTTAATAATATTCCTGGCCTCGTTCAGGGCAATCTTCCAGATGAAATTCCTGAAAAGGCGCTGATCATCATAAGATGATCGGATTACCTCTTTCTTATCTAATAAGTTTGTTAGCAACTGCTGGACAAAATCATTGTGCTTATCCTGACCAAACCTGTGGTGCTGAGTGAGCTGTTGAACAATAATTCCGGCCATTGGCTGGTATTTGACGATTAGTGTGTTAAAATCACTTTTTACCAAGGATAAATCCTCCTCCTGGCTTTTGGCAATGACCACATCCCTTAGTACTGCAATGTAAAATAGCATGAACGAAACCTGATGATTATACTTTTCCAGACGGAACATAACCTCCGGAGACTCCATTTGCCGCCTGAGCTCGTTAACCCAAATTGATTTTTCAGAAGTATTCAGGTGCTGAAGAAAGGAATTTCTTGATATGATCCTGCCAAACAACTCTTTGTGCCAGTCGAAGAAGTTGCCGGGCGAAGATTTCCAAACCACAAAATCCTTGTCTCGTAGCTTAGGATTCATGCTACCAATTCTTTTTTTTCGGAGCGAAATTAGCAATATTTTATACAACGCATCCAATCCGGATGCTGAGAATTGTATTTAACAAGAAAAAGGTAAATGGAAAATGTAATTGGTAACCCACTTCCCGGAAGCTTGCTGGATAACTTTCATGCTTGTTTTTATATGGCCGATTTTGAAAAGCGAACCATGGTCAGTTCCATAGGAAACATCAGCAACATACTTGGAGAATATCCGTCCGATGTGCTGATGTTTCCGCCAGAGCTGGCTGAGGAACTTCAACACCCGAAAGACCGTGCAATGATACGTGAATCGCTGGTTGGTTTGGTAAGAAAACAATCAAAAAACTGGTCAGGATTTTACCGAATACGTCATTTTGATGGCGACTGGGTATGGGTTTATTCCAAAATAATTTTTTATGATGGTATGGGTGTTTTTAACCAATTGGTAGCCGGAATGATAATGGATATCCAGGCTAGTATTCCGGCGCCACCTCAGCTGGAAACTATGATCCGTGAAGCTGCCAGGTATCATAATGCTGAAAAAATAAGAATACTCACTCCCCGCGAACTGATGATCGTTAAACTGATTGCCGAAGGTCACTGCTACAAAGACATCGCCGGACGCTTATTCATTCAGCCGGACACTGTAAACAAACACCGTAAAAATATTCTCAGTAAGCTCGGCCTGAAAAACATCGCCATGCTTGCCTGCTTCGCCAAAGAAACGGGATTGGTATGAAAAGATATAAAAAATACTCCAATTGGGGAATTGTACAGTCATAGAATTGTAATTTGTTTTGTAAATATTTTTTTTGTAGTTCATTCAAATATTCATTTTTTAAAATAACACTAAAATGGGAACAAAATTTTTGAAAAAATTATGTTTTGGGATACTCATCCTGTTGATGACATGCGGATGTGGAGTAAACAAAGTTTTTTATTCTGACTTCAAAATGCAACCTGAAAGTACGATTGCAATTATGTCCACGAACCTTTATTTTACTCCAGCTATTGGACTATTACATGCCTCCGTTATGAATTCAAAAATCGAATCTCTTTCGGTTGAGTTAAATGAACTTTTTAAATCTTATCCGGATATTTTGAGGGACACACTATCATCAATTATAACACGTAGATTGAATAGCAAAATCATTTATGATAAGTCTTTGAAAGAGTTACCAGGATTTGAAAAATTAAAGAAAAACAGCAATTTTACTAATCAAATTCCTTCGGGTAATGAATTTTTTCCTGTTGTTTTTAATTCTACGGATGATCTTATTCCTTTTACCGATACGAAATACTTTTTTAATGAATTTGAGATTGTAGAGCCTCCAGTTTTTAAAGAAGAGATTGCAGAATTTTGCAAGTCAATAAATGTAGATTATGCACTTGTGTCATTTTCCTCAGTTCGCGCAATACAAGGTGATGCTATAACATCGGGAACAATAAATCTTATAACAATCATTGAGCTTTATGATAAAGATGGTAACTGTGTCGTAAAAGGAAACCAGTCTTCAAAATGGGGTACTCCTCTAAGAAGTAATGATATTGGAGCATTCATTACAGAATTAAATAAATACCCGGGGCAAATCACAGCAATTATTGAAAAAATAAAAGAAAAACATCCGAATATTTAAACTTAAACACTATGAAAACAAAAAACTTTAACTCAGTAATTGGCGGGAAAGTAATTATAATGATTCTTGTATTAATCTTTTCTTTTAGTGATCTTTATGCACAGAAAAAGTACCTTCCTGAGAATAAGAAATATCCTTCAGCAAAAATTTATTATGATAATAACAAAGTCATTGGGGTTAAAAATATCGTTTTGATTAACGACTCAACCCTTAATTTCAATTATGCCGGAAGCATGAATAAGGAAATGGTATCAACTCAAAACGTAAAATTTGTTACGGTTAAAAAAGGCTCAAATGCACTGGCTTTCAGTTTAGTTGGAGCGGGTATTGGAGTGTTGTCAGTTGCGCTTACTCAGGGTAAATCATCTTCAGATCCCCTTCTTGATGACGTGAATTGGGGGCCAATTTATTTAGGATTTGCTGCAGGGGGTTTCTTAATTGGAGCTATTATCGGTGAAATGAACCGTTCTGAGGTTCGGGTAAGTTGGTTTTCTCTCGGGTATGCTGCTGTTCGTCTTATCCTGATCCCAGGTATTTCTTTTGTAGTGCTCCGGTTATGTAATATTGATACTGTCATTACTGCTGTTTCAGTGTTATTAGCCGGTATGCCGGTGGGAAGTACCACCGCAAGCGTTAACGGGCGTGCAAGCGTTGCAAAAACTTGTTGAAGTTGCTCTTTTTGGGATGCTGCCGCAAGACGGCCATCCAATCGTAGGG
>RZYY01000281.1 GCA_009930115.1 Sphingobacteriia bacterium
TCTGATAATTGCCACACGAGGCAGGATAGGTTACAGCAGCCGGATAACAATTGATAAAGGCCTGTTGTCCACTGGAGAAATTATATCCCGGATTCAGATTGCTGATTAAGAAATAACCATTGTAAGATCCGCTCCAACCCCAGTTGAAATGGAACATATCGTCGCTGTATCCATCACAGACAAAAGCATGACCCGAGCTGACATCGTAACCGGCATATGGCATAGGATGTCCTGCATTGATTTGGGATTTCAACAGGGTTATCCAGTCAGTATCCGAATAATCGTTTTTATATTCAAGCGTAGCCGAAGGATTGTAGCCGAAATGGTCCTTCATTGCATTGAGTGCATCGTCCATGTAAGCACCAGAGCCGTTTGGACTGTACATCATATCAACAGCGACACCACAATCATACTGAATTTTGGCAGCATCGTAGTTTGCCGATGTCAGACGGTATGGCATCTGTTCGTAGTTGTAATGACTCTGCGAAAAATCGACACTCAGTTGACCGTAATCCGAAAAATAGCTGTGATAGCCGCTTGGTTGAACCGGGTATCTGTAATAATACATGGTCATGGCCATGGCTGTAGCTACGCATCCTGCATATACACGATCTCCGGGGCCAGCCGGATCGTAGGGGCAAAGTGCATTGTAAGGTACACCCTGATCCCATTGACAGGTGAGCAGCTGATTGACAGAGTATCCTTTATCTTTTTCAATGACGCCATAAATCAGTTCAGTCCATTGTTCATTAATGGAATGATCGGCTTTAATGTTGTTTTCGCGAATATGACGTATCTGTTGGGAATAAGCATTCAATAAAGCGACAAGTGACGGAGGCATATTTTCTCCGGTAAAGGAAGATTCAGTTGAATAGCCGAGTATTGGGCTAACGGCATCATCGCCTGCAATAATGACAAATCCGAACTCGTTGGCGTTGAAAATATAAAGTTCTGGATTTTGGGATTGAGAGCCAAATGCAACGTGTTCCATCATTAGATTATCCGGAACCTTATTGTAGTGTTTCATCACGTTGATGGCTGCCATCCAGGCATTGTGCAATGAAACCGGGGCTGAAGTCAGTGATGTTGTTAACAACAACAACAGAGCAAAAGTCAATACTTTGGTCATTCAATAAAAATTGGAATGTAAAGATAACGAAAATTATTCAATCACAACTTTTTGCCAGATGTTGCCGTTTTCCGAAATCAAGCCCACAGAATACAAACCTGAGGAAAGATTATCGATGGGAATCACCATGGTACTGCCGTCGGTTTTTTGATTAAAGACACAGCGTCCACTGAAATCATAGATGACTACCGACGCACCATCGGCTAGGTTGCCGGGAATGATGTTGAGCACATTGCTGGCAGGATTTGGAAAGACAAGCAATGAATACCCCTCAGGACGTTCCGAAATATCAGTGGTTGTAGTATAGAATACTTTAAATCCATCGCCGGTAATTGATGTATTTGATTGAAACAAAACCTGAATTTTCTTTTGTACTTATCAAAAATCTGAACTGCTTTTCATTTTGCATCCTGTTTGAAATTTTATTCAGATTTTTATCCAGAAGGCTTAATTTAACAAGTCCATCACCGTTATTTTTTAAATTTAAAACATTAAAAATTTCCGGTACATAAACAAAATCAGCACCTGAACTTAAAATCCAGGAATTGTTTTTCCTTTCAAGATTTAAAAAAACTTCTTTTGTACCTTTACCGCCTGAATTTACAAATGTTTTTTCTATCTGTTTTGCCGCATGTGATGAAATAATGGAGGGATTGCCGGTAAATTTTATATTTTTGGGAATAATATCAAAATCTTTTTCAAATCTATTTTTAATTTTTTCAGCAAGAATCATATAAAAAGGCCTTGAATCAACTTCATAGGCTGTAAAATAAAAATTGTTTTTAATTTCAGATTTTAAAAGCCTTGCATTATTGATTTTATTTTGTGAACCAATTTTTATCTGCTGCTTAGCATAGGATGCAATCTCTGTTCCCTGACGTTTTTTAATAATATCTATTTCTTCTTCAACCATTACATTTATCTGGGAGGAAATTTTTGCAAAAGCCTCTGCCTGGGCTTCTTTAAATGTAAGCCCTGCTCCTGTGCCCCTTATTATAAAATCAGACGAAACAATTTTAAAATACCATTGGGGAAAATCAATTTTGGGCTTACTTTCTTTTGATGAACATGAAAACATGAAAAAAAGGCAAAATAAAAGAACAGATAAATGTTTCATACAGATTTCCTGCTGTTCATAGCTGCTGAACGAAAACCGCCTTTTTTGTCCATTCTAAAGTCAGATTCAAATTTTAATCCTCAAAATACTCAATGTATCCTAAAGGTTAAATTTTTCATTTAAACTGAAACAAAATTCTCGTTTTCGGC
>RZYY01000013.1 GCA_009930115.1 Sphingobacteriia bacterium
CTTAAAAAAGCCTTGGAATACCAAAAGCTGAATAAAGGAACCTGCTTTGTCGAAATAGTTGCCAACTGTCCGTCGGGCTGGAAAATGACTCCCGTTCAGTCCAATAAGTGGATGGAAGAGCATATGTTCCCCTTTTACCCTTTGGGAGATATTAAAGTACCTCAATAAAAACAGCTAATCATGACCGAAGAAATCATTATTGCCGGATTTGGCGGACAGGGCGTTCTTTCGATGGGGCAAATCCTTTGCTACGGAGGAGTGATGCAGGAAAAGGAAGTTAGCTGGATGCCTTCATACGGCCCGGAAATGCGCGGAGGTACCGCCAATTGCACTGCCATCATCAGCGATGAGCCCATTAGCTCTCCCGTGCTGAACCGATTCGATACTGCGATAGTTCTTAATCAGCCTTCCATGGATAAGTTTGAACAGGCCGTGAAACCCGGCGGGCTTCTGATCTATGAAGAAAATGGCATGACACGCACGCCTACACGCAAGGACATTCATGTGTATGCCATTCCGGCATACGACACCTCTGTCAAAATGAACAACACCAAGGTGTTCAATATGATTGTCATAGGAGGCTTCCTTAAAATTAAACCAATTATTGAACTGGATAATGTGATTCGGGGACTTAAAAAGGTTCTCCCGGAGCGTTACCATAATCTGATTCCCCTTAACGAAGAAGCCATTCGTAAGGGAATGGAGATTATCGAGTTGAAAAGCAAGCCGGAGTAAATTTCCTGCTGCCCATTTTAGGGACATGCCATTTAGCGCATGTCCCTTTTTTTTATTTTTGCCTTGTATGCAATCCATCCCTTTCTATAAGTCGTTTTTGCCAAACCAGGGCATGCAGTTGTTTGTCCATTTGCAATTAAATGGTCTTAAGGCCAATGCACTGATTGATACGGGTGCATCCAGGAGTTTGCTAGACTCGAACAGGGCCTCCTATTACGATGTTCCTGTAGAAGGACTTAATCAAGCCCGTTTGCTTACCGGAGTAGGAGGTGAGAGGATGCTGGTACCGCTTGCAGTGGTTCAGCAGGTTTCCCTTGGAGAATTGTCATTCGAGGAGGTGGCAATGGCATTGATAGACCTTTCTGCCCTAAATCGTTTGTATGCAAGTTTCGATTTACCAAGACTCGATATGGTTCTTGGTTCCGACCTTCTTTTTCGTATGCATGCACAATTGGACTACGGTGCTGGAATTCTGACCATAAGCAAATCAATATGAGCATTGAAAATCCATAAGGTTTTTTTTCCAAACCAAAGAAAAATCAACTAACTTTGCGGTCGCTTTTTATAAAAATCATAATAATATGCAGAACAAAGGTTTGGTAAGATTCTTTGCCATTGCATTCGCACTGGTATGTCTTTATCAGCTCTCTTTTACCTTTTTTTCCAGGAAAGTTGAGCGAAATGCCCGCAAATATGCCCAGAGTGAACGTTTTGTGAACGAAGCAAGAACCATTGCCGGCGGAAATGAATTGCTTTTCCCGGTAATACTTGATTCGCTTCAAAGAACACAGGAACAGTTCTATCTGGACTCCATGAAAAGCCGGGTTGTGTATAACATCGGAGTCAGAAAATATACCTACAGGGAAGTCAAGGAACGAGAACTGAACCTTGGCCTTGACCTCAGGGGCGGTATGAACGTGACCCTTGAGATCTCGGTTCCTGAGATTGTAAGGGCAATGGCTGGTTACACCAGCGATCAGTCTTTCAATGCTGCCATGGAACGTGCCATTGCCATGCAGCGGACCAGCCGGGATGATTTCATCACCCTGTTCGGCAGGGCTTTTGAGGAAGTAGATCCGGGTGCCAGCCTGGCCTATTTTTTCAGCACTCCGGAAACCCGTGACAGGATCAGCATTACAGCAACCAATGACGAAGTGCTCAGGGTACTGCGCCGCGAGGTGAACGATGCCGTTGACAGGTCTTTCCAAATCCTTCGTACCCGTATCGACCGCTTTGGTGTTGCCCAACCCAATATTCAGAAACTTGCCACATCGGGTCGTATACTGGTTGAACTTCCCGGTATTAAGGAGCCTGAGAGGGTTCGCCGGCTGCTGCAGGGAACTGCCAGGCTGGAGTTCTGGGAAACATACGAATTCTCTGATCTGTACAATTATTTCTGGGATGCCAACGAGCGCCTCAAGGATATGCAGGCCGGACGCAGTACTCAGCAGGAAACCACCCAGGAACCATCAGCAGATGCTGCTGATCTTACCGAAACCGACGAAATTACAGCCGAAGCAGCAGCCCAGGCAGTAGAAGACACCCCCAGCCTGCTCGACTTGGTTTCTGGAGAGCTGGATCAGGCTTCTTCAGAAGACTTTGAGAATTTTGCCCAACAGAACCCCTTGTTTGCCTTTTTAACACCTGCCTTTGTACAGGATGAAACCGGCAATATGTTCCCCGGTCGTGGTCCCGTAGTAGGGTACGCCGCTGTTCAGGATACTGCCCGCGTTATGAGCATGCTTCGCAATCCGCAAATCAGTAGTTTGTTTCCAAGAAACATGCGCCTGTTTTGGAATGTAAAACCTGCACGCGGAACCACTGATTTGCATGAATTGGTTGCCATAAGGGAGAGCACCCGCGATGGAAGGGCGCCGCTTACCGGTGAGGTTATTACCGATGCACGCCAAGACTATAGCAATACGGGTCAGGTAGAAATCACCATGGCCATGAATGCCGAGGGTGCCCGCACCTGGAGGCGAATGACCGCAGACAATATTGGCCGTTCGATTGCCATCGTTCTTGACGACTTCGTGTACTCTTTCCCGACAGTTCAAAACGAAATTTCCGGCGGCCGTTCCCAGATTACAGGACAGTTTACCATTCAGGAAGCCCAGGATATGGCCAACATCCTCAAGGCCGGTTCACTTCCTGCTCCTGCACGTATCGTGGAAGAAGCCATTGTAGGTCCCTCCCTTGGTCGTGAAGCCATTTCAAGTGGTTTGATTTCCTTTGTGATAGCCTTTATTATTGTACTGATATACATGGCCGTATATTATAGCCGGGCAGGTTTTGTTGCCGACCTTGCGCTTGTGGCCAACATCTTCTTCATTTTTGGTGTGCTTGCCTCTCTGGGCGCCGTACTCACATTGCCCGGTATTGCCGGTATCGTGCTCACTCTTGGTATGGCCGTGGATGCCAACGTAATTATCTACGAGCGTATCAAGGAGGAGGTGAGAGCTGGTAAAGGCATGCGCTTAGCCATCAGCGACGGATACAAAAATGCCTATTCTGCCATCATTGACGGCAACGTTACTACGCTGCTCACCGGTATAGTTCTTTATACTTTTGGAACAGGTCCTGTACAGGGATTTGCTACTACTCTGATTATCGGTATTTTATCGTCAATGTTCTCGGCTATTCTCATTTCAAGAATAATTTTCGATTATTATCTCAGAAAGAATAAAGCCATTGCTTTTGGCAATAATCTGACCAACAATGCACTTGCAACAGTGAATATTGATTTTCTCGGCATGCGGAAAAAGGCCTATATTCTGTCAACTGTTGTCATCATTATCGGACTGGGGTCGCTGGCACTCAGAGGAGTGAACTACGGGGTTGACTTTTCGGGAGGCAGGACGTATGTGGTTCGTTTTGACAATCCGGTAAACACCAATGAAGTAAGAGCAGCATTGGTTGAGCCTTTTGAGCAGCAGCCCGAAGTAAAAACCTTTGGTCCAAGCTCACAGGTTAAGATCACCACAAAATACAGAATTGATGATGATTCTCCTGCTGTTGACTCTACCATTCAGCGTAAGCTTTATGATAACCTGAAAGTGTTTTACAACGATCAAAGCATCACTTACAAGGACTTTACTGCCGAAACCGATGCTGAAAAGCTGATCGGTATTCTCAGTTCACAAAAAGTAGGACCAACCATTGCTTCCGACATCCGTAACCGTGCAGTGATGAGTATTGTAATTGCATTATTGGTTATTTTTGCTTACATTGCCATTCGTTTTAAACGCTGGCAGTTTGGTTTGTCGGGTGTAATTGCGCTGTTCCATGACTCACTGATCACCATCAGTCTGTTCTCTATATTTTATAATGTATTGCCATTCAACCTTGAAATAGATCAGGCTTTTATTGCGGCCATACTCACCATTATTGGTTATTCAATCAACGACACCGTAATCGTCTTCGACCGTATCAGGGAATATCTTTTCCTGCATCCCAAAAAGCACCTGAAGACAAACATCAATGATGGTCTGAACAGCACACTTGCCAGAACTCTTAACACTTCGGGCACTACGCTTCTGGTATTGCTGATGATCTTCATTTTTGGCGGTGAAGTGATCCGTGGTTTTACTTTTGCACTCTTCATGGGTATCCTGGTAGGTACCTACTCTTCACTTTTCGTTGCAAGCCCCCTTGCTTACGATATGCTCATGAGCAAAAAGAAAAAACAATCCTGATAATTGCAGATGTTTTAATAAAATGAATTTTTAGCCCCGACTATAAATGAATATGGTCGGGGCTTTTTGTTTACCTTTGCAGGCAATAAATCATTATTAATATATTGACGTGGTCCTGGGATTTTTCAATATCAGCGGAGGAGAGCTTTTTATCATAGTACTGGTGATCTTTCTCATCTTTGGTCCGGATAAGATCCCGGAGATTGCCAGAATACTTGGCAGAGGGATTAGTGAAATCAAGCGTGCAACCAATGACATTCGCAGTGAGATTGACCGGGAAACCGGAGAGATCAGGAGAACTGCCACCAAGGTCAAAAACGATATCGGGCAGGAGCTGCAGGAACTGAATCCGAAGATTGATATCCAATCCACTAATCAACCGGGCAAACCTAAGGCTGATGAAACTGACGACCCGTATCACCTTAATGATGAGACAAAAACTGATGCACGATCCGATGGTAAGTTGAAGGAGCAGTAAACACCGAATACTAAAGGTATGACTGCCTTCGTTTACCAATCACTTTTCGTTTTGGCATCATACGTAACAATAAACATCCTGGTTAGAGCAAAATCGAACATGAAATCATTCCATAGTTTCTTTATCCTTCTGACAATCATACTGGTTTTATCATTTTTCGGATCAGCTAATGCACAAAGCCGAAAAGCACAGGCTGCCGACGATGATTTTGAAAACCTGAGGTATTCGCTGGCCATTCCCAAGTACAAAAAGGCCTATGCCCGTTCGAAGCGAAATAAGGTGGAGCGAAACAGGATTTCGTACCAGATGGCCGAGTGCTATCGTCTGACAAATCAGACCAAAAGGGCGGAAGCTTTTTACAAAAGACTGACGCGGGTCAACTACGACAGGATTGAACCGCTGGTTTTACTGAGGCTGGCTGACATGCAGCGTGCCAACGGTGATTATGAAGATGCCCTGACCAATTATGAAACGTTTCTTGAACGTGTGCCTGATGATGAGCTTGGACTGACAGGGCTGGAGTCGTGTAAGCTGGCCATTGAGTGGGAAAAGAACCCTGCAAATTTCACCATTGAAAGTGTTAAAAAAATTAATTCAAGAGAAAACGATTTTTCACCGGCATACAGCGATCCTACCGGAAGAGTAATCATTTTTACCACCAGCCGCGACGGTGTGGTGGGAAAGGATACGGACGAATGGACAGGATTGAATTTTACTGACCTTTTCACCACGCGACAAGATACAAAGGACAACTGGAGTCAGCCGGTGAGCATCGACCAGACCGAAGCCATCAATACACCGTTCAATGAGGGACAACCTTCCTTCAATGCGAATTTCGGAAAGATGTATTTTACCCGTTGCGGACAGGAAAACCTGACTGTGAATGGTTGTCAGATTTATGTAACAAGTAAGCAGGGGAGGGGATGGAGCGAACCGGAGCAGATCGATCTTGGGGGTGACAGTACCTCTGTTTTCGGACATCCTGCCATCAACCCTTCGGAAACGATGATGATTTTTGCCTCGACCAAGAAAGGAGGAGCCGGCGGAAGGGATTTATGGGTGGTAACGCGTGAAAATGAACGAGATCAGTTCACTGCACCGAGAAATCTTGGAGAAGTAATTAATACCCGCGGGGACGAGCTTTTTCCATTCCTCAGGGGCGATTCTGTTCTGTACTTTGCATCAGACGGGCATCCCGGTATGGGAGGTCTCGATATTTTTAAATCTGTAAAACAGGAAGACGGAAGCTGGGCTCCTCCTGTAAATATGAAGCCTCCTGTAAACTCCCATTATGATGATTTCGGCATTTGTTTTCATCCCGATGGGCTCAACGAAGGCTTTTTTTCATCCGGTCGCCGTGGAGGCAGAGGAGGTGATGATATTTATTATTTTATCAACCCGCCGGTAATATTTACCGTTAAAGGGAAAATACTTGACAACAATACTTATCAACCTGTCGAAAATGCTTTGGTCAGCCTGGTGAGCTCCGACGGTACAACAGTTTCGGTAAAATCGAATGCCGTGGGCTATTATGAGTTTGTTGACGAACAGGTGAAACCCAATGTAACTTTTGAAGTCATCGTTGAAAAAGAAAAGTATTTCACCGACAAAGCGATGGAGACAACACTGGGAATTGAAGCCAGTAAGGATTTTGAGATGAATTTCCAGCTTGAACTTATTCCTGCCGAACCCATCCTGCTGCCTGAAATACTTTATGATCTGGCCAAGTGGGATTTAAAGCCCCAGTTTCAGGATTCACTCCAGGGGTTGATTAAAACGCTGGATGCCAATGAAACACTTGTGATTGAACTTGCTGCACATACCGACAGCCGTGGTACAGTTGAATCGAACGACATACTCTCCCAGCGAAGGGCAGAATCAGTCGTAAATTATCTGATCCAGCGTGGCATTGATCCTGATCGTCTGATTGCCAAAGGATATGGTGAACGGGTACCGCGTAAGCTTTCAAATACCATCACCCGTGACGGCTTAACTTTTGAAGGAGGAACCATTCTTACCGAAACATACATTGACTCCCTGCCGGATGTAAAAATGAAAGAAGCTGCCCATCAGCTCAACCGGCGAACAGAGTTTTCGATTCTGAGCAATGACTTTGTGCCAAAACCACGCATCAGAACTGAAGAAGCGGTTGTGGAAATCGTTACCGATCCTACCGAGCATACAGTAAAATTCAGAAAGACAACTACCGGTGCTGTTGAAGCAGATTGCATTCTGAACGGAATCACTTTCAGTTTTGTTTATAATGAAATGATCATCCGGCCGGCCATTTCACTGGGGAGTGCATTGCGGCTGCTAAAAGACGGAGCCATTACCCGCACGGATTTTCAGGGTGATCCGGAACGTATATTTTTTGAAGGATCGATTGCAAACCGCTCTGTTTTTACGGCGAAAACACTCAGAATCGGAGGACTTACCCTCAATGATGTGGAGTTTCAGGTTGATCATCAGTTGAAAGGTCAGGTTTTGCTTGGTGAAATTACGCTGATGCAGTTTGGAAATTTTACCATTGACGAAGAAAAACAGGAAATTGTTTTTGAATAATTAACCCTGGTCTGGTAATTTTAGATACCCACCTGATCTCCTGAAGGGGGCTTATGCACACCCCTTAATCCCCTAAAGGGGGCTTACGCGCAAGAGAATATAGAGAAATACAGGAATAAATTTGAAAGATGTTGCAATGCAATTGACCGGGAGACAGAAATACCTTTGGTCTTTTTCCTGACTGTTCTGATTTCAGTGCAGGCTGGTGTTTTTTACAATTTCCTGAATTCAGAAATTTCCGGACAATTCCGGGTTTCGTTTTATCAACTCTTTTGATCAGAAAAACCGACATATACTGAAAAAGGAACGCCAGTTCCTGATATGCAGAGACTGGCGTTCTGGTCAGTGGGTTTTTTTGCTGATTAATTCTTCACTACTCTTCTTATAATGTTGAAACCGTTTCCGGTGAATTTCATCTGGTAAACCCCGTCGGGCAGGTCAGAAAGGTCAACATCCAGTGTATTTTCACCTTCGATGGTGATCGTTCTGAGTTGGTTGCCCAGTGCATTGAAAAGGTCAATTTGTCTGAAACAGCCTGTTCCGGTAATGGTAATGAGGCCTGAAGTCGGATTTGGATAAATGCCGATGTAGGTATTTTCAGGATCGTTAGTTCCGGTGTTCATCATGGTAAATTTGCTGATGGCTGACAGACCTTCGGCAGTGAAGTATCCTGTCTGAGGAAGTTGTTGGTCATATTCCGGTACAAGATCAAGAATTTCTCCGGATGACGGTCGGTAGAGTTTGTATGAAATCAACTGCTGGTCGGTGAAGCCGTCGGTTATACTGGTTAAGGGATCATCTGCACTAAGGATTAAGGCAATACCAATGTTCGGATCAGTGATTTCTGTAACTCCACAGCACAGGTCTTCAGTGGAAAAGGCACCTATGATGTCGCCAGCTTGAAGGATTTCTGCGGCTTCACGGCGGACAGCTATAAGATGGGTTGACGATGACAATTCTACCTTATTCCATGGGTGATCCGGGAATTCAGGTTGCGGATAAGTTCCATTCCAGCTGTTTTTGGTATTTGACGGAAAGATAACAAAACCGGCTCCTGACAGGAAATAGTAAGCTTTGCCCGGCAACAGACTGCCAATGGTGTTGATATTGTAGTCAGGCCAATAGATGCCTGTGCCTGCTACATCCTTAACAACAGTAAGGCTGACTCCGCCGAACAGTGCAGCGACATCAACCAGCTGGTTGCATATTACCGGAAGGAGTTTCCAGCCTGTATTGAAGGACAGATTTTTGTTTGATTCTGCATTACCGATTACAGGAAGGCCGGCGGGAGCGTTCATTTTTACCTTGTATGCAGACTGACTCAGCCAGTCATAAATTGTATTTATTGGTCCTGCCGGGTAATAAACTCCTGTCATGGTTTGTGCTATGATGAACTGTGCAGATACGGGATCAAATACATCTTCGATAGCGTTATTGGCGGGCATGATATAACTGGAAAGCCCCTGCCATCCGGTGTTAAGATTTATCAGATGGGTGGGATATGACACCTGTGTTACTGTTACTGTTACTGCCGGTGATCCGCCGGATGCTGTAATCAGAATGTCTCCAACGCGTGTACTTCCGGTTGCATTTTCACCATAATTAACGCCAAGGGTATTGTTGCCTGATCCTGACATCGGACTTACGCTGAACCAGGGTACGCTTTCAGTTACTGTCCAGGTTGTGTTGGATGTGATGTCGAAGGTTGTAGTGCCGGCTGTTGCATTGACATTACGATTGTCAGGGTTAACGGTGAGAATGGCTCCGGCACCTGCCTGATTAACGGTAACCGCCACAGGAGTGATTCCGGTGGCAGAAATCTGTATTTGTCCTGACCTCGGGCTAACGGAAGAGTTCTGGTTATAGTTTACGGTCAGGGTCTGGTTTCCTGTTCCGGTCATTGGAGAGACACTCAGCCATGAAACACTTTCGGAAACGCTCCACTCAGCATTGGAGGTTACTTCAAATGTGACGGAACCTGCAGGAGCTCCCACACTCTGTGAAGCCGGTAAAACCGTAAGTACTACTCCTGACTGGATGACAGTAGCTGTTACATCAGGAACATCCGGTGCTGAGAGCGTAATAACCCCTGTACGGTTAGTTGCTGATGTATGCTGGTCGTAAGTAACGGTGAGGGTTGCGTTGTAGCTGCCCGACAAAGGTGTAACGCTGAGCCAACCTACACTTTCAGTAACAGTCCAGTTTGTATTTGAAAGCACATCAAAGGTGGTGGTTCCGGCCGGCGGGTTGACTGTACGGGTTGCAGGATCAACGGCAAGTTGTGGTAAATACCATTCAATCCTGTTGTTTGGATCATAATCATAATCCTCTCCGGCAAACGCACCGCTGAAATTATAAAATACAACATACCCTGCGTTTACATTTTTGTAAACATTGTAGCTTCCGCTCCAGCTGTTGGCAGGAAATTGTGCATTATACACCCCAAAGTTCTGGTTGTTATTAATGGTGAGCAGTTGTCCGCCGGAGGCACCATTAAGGAAGGTACAGTTATTAAAAGTATAGGCAGGATCAACAACAGCTCCGGCTTTTAGATTAATTCCGTCGCTGTTCATGTATTCGAAAATGCCATAATCGGCTGCAATGGTTCCTCCGCTTTCGATATTGAATGCATAGTTCCCTGCCGAAATCCCTGAAATTGTTGCCGGGTTTGCTGCTGTTCCCAAAACATTCAAAATACCTCCATTGTTAACATTCAGTGTTTGATTGCCGGATAATAACAACCCGCTGGACTCGATCAGATTGACAATGCCGGTGTTGTTAATGTTCACATCACCACCGGTAGCAACTGAATAACCATTCAGGTTAAAAGTTCCGGCATCAACAGTGAGCGAACCATTGATTTGAATATCAGATACCGTTGTGGTGCTGTTTGCTTTGATATTTTCGATGACTTCACCTTCTCTTGCGGAGAATGTTGTAACCCTGCTGCCATCACCACCTGACTTATTGACCAATAAGTTATGAAAGTAAGAGCCTGATGCATGGGAAATATTGGCGTTGCTACCGCCGTAAAGTTCAACTGTACCTCCTGAAGGTGTAAAAGCAGCATTTTGGATAGTGAAATTCCCGACTGTTCTTATAGTACCTCCGGTAATAATTTCGGTAAATGTGTAACCGGGTGAGCTAAAAACAAAAATACCGACATTTTTAAAATCAAGTATTGCCCCACCCGCCATATTTAAAGTTGCATTGCCAGCATATGGCCAGTAGCTATCTGTGGAACCACCATAGATATTAAGCTGACCATCGGTGCCAATGGTTATGTTTCCATTAAGATCAACGTATTGCAATGCATCCTGGTAGATGTCCATTATCCCTCCGTAGATTATAAAAGTGCCAAACAAGCCATTATCAGCCAGATCAGCGGCGCTGAAATTGCCGGGTGAAATAAATAGTCCACCACTTGTCCAGTCGTACACCTGGCAGGTAATGTCATCATAGGCAACATTGTAAAGAAACCCAAAGGGTTTATTTATTTCGAGAATATAAAAATCTTCTGCTGAACAGAACTGAGCAGTTGATCCGTTAAAGATTACCCTGCTGTTGGATTCACTGAAGGCATACGGACCTGCATTGTTCATCCAGTCACCTGCAACCTGTATGGTTTTATCGTATGAATTCAGGATGCCTGCATTAATGGTCATGTCTCCGGTTAAAGTAAGGTCGTCATATATAATGAATGCGCCTGATGGTTTGTTCAATGTCATGTTATTCAGATAATTGCCATTGGAAAGATGCACGTAATGGTTTGTATTGCCTGTAATGAATTCCACAGTTCCGCCTGCTGGTTCGAATGTACCGGCAACCTGTGCACTGAAAGTTCTTCCAATTTTCAGTGTACCACCCGTGATTTCATCAATGAATGTGTTCCCCAGGCCAATATTTCTTCCGGGAAATTCGCAGACGGAACCATCGATCATGGTTAGTTTTCCATAAAGTTGCAGAATGCCAGAGGGTGCATCGTAATTGCACGCAAAATTGCCCGGGTTAAGATACAGCCAGCTTCCGGACGGAAAGTTAAGATCGCCGGCAATGATGGCTGAATAGCCATTCTCAATAAATAGTGTTCCGGATAAATCCAAATTACCACCGACCAGAAAATCTCCGTCGGAAAAGGTCATGGAAGCACCATTTTCGATGACTGCGTTTCCGGCTACAATCAAATCAACGCCTTCCGATTGATAGTATAAGCTGGCTCCGCTTTTGGTAGTGTAATTGCCCATAACTTTTACCGGATAGTAGGTTTTTCCCGGATCATCGCCAATCAGGTTTTTTGACAAAGGTCCCCTGACAAGGTTACCAAATTCAGCCTGATCACTGGTTGGGAAATACAGGCTTTGGGTGATGTAGGTAGTATTTCCTGTACCCAGTTTAGCTGTTGTTCCTTCTCTGAACTGCCATTGAGATACGTGAAAAGTTCCGTTTGTAACATCAGCAGTTGATCCATTGTCCCAATATAAGGTGTAGGAGGAAAAATCGTTCAGGGCGTCATTCATGATGAGATTGCCAAAGATTGTTGTAGTGCCTGCTACAGAGCAGGTGTGGGAAACTAAATCGAAATTGCCGGTTTGAACAGTCAGATTTCCGGTAATGGTAAAATTCGTTCCTAAGCTGATTTTGTTGTCTTTGGTGCCATCAGAGATCAATTCGTTGGTCCGTTCGTCGTAAATTGGTCCAAAGATTACAGTTTCGTCCGATTTTGAGGTGCTTTTATTAATCACAACATCATGAATGGTGCAGCCATTTGTTTGACTGATAGCTGCATTAGCAGACCCGTAAAACTCAAAAATGCCTGCTGATGGAGTGAAATCAGCACGATTGCCGGTAAAGCCATAGGCCATTCTGATTGTTCCACCGGTAATATTGTGTGTCCAGGTGTAGTTATTGTAAATGGTCAAAACACAGGTTTTGATATCAATAACTCCGCCTGACATTTCCACGTGCGCACCATTGGCATAAGGCCAATAGCAGAATGTTCCGGAGATGTTAATAGTACCTCCGAAATTGTATAATTTCCCATGAAGATCAACCCATGTTCCTGTGCCCGAGTTGGTCAGGTTGATGGTCCCGCCCGGATTAACATAGAAACTACCATAGACTCCGTTATCGGCGAGATCGAGAGCAGTGAAGGTTCCGGCTAAGACGTCAATTGCGCCTGCAGTCCAGTCGTACTGATTGCAGGTTACGGTATGTGCAACATTGCTAACACGGAGTGCAGCACCTTTATTGATTTCAAGGATGTTGAAATCCTCATTGGAATAAATATACTGATGATCCGGACCATTGAAAATCACTCTGCCGGTTCCTTCATTAAAGCCGGATGCTCCAACAGTGTTACTCCAGTCACCACCAATGGTCATTGTTGTGCTTCCCGGACTCAGCGTTCCTGAATTGATGGTCAGGTTTCCTTTGATTTCGATATTGTCATCAAAGATAGTAGTTCCTCCGGAAGAATTGATGGTGACATTATTGAAATAGTCTCCCGGCATAAAATTGGAAGTTCCGCCTGTTCCGTTGAAAACTACTGTTCCGTCATTCAGCTCAATAATTCCGCTCATGTTGTTGATGAAATTTCCCACGAGGAAACTTTCCGAAGTGTAGCTGGTCAGTTTACAGTTAGTATAAATATAGAGATTTCCGTTAATCCTGCAGGGGTGTGTTGACAAAGCGCTATGTCCCAGTTCATATCCGGTTTTGTTATTACGGACATGATAAAAATGGCTGTCATCATCTTCACTTCGGATATAGCTCATTCCGGTACCAAAGAAATCAACATAACCGGCATTCAGAAATACTTCAGCGCCACTTAAGAAATCCCAGATTCCCTGAACGTAAATCGTTGCGCTTAAAAGAGCATTTGCATTCGATCCTGAGTACCAGTATATTGAGCCATTGACATAGAGTTTTGATAAAGTATTATTAAGCGTTAGTGTTCCTTCCACATTGACATCGTTGGTAACATTCAGTGAATATCCGCCAATGGTGAGTGTTGCACCGGATTCGATCAAAAGGCTTTTGCAATTTCCATTAGTGTTTTGAACATAAGGTTGATGGGGTGTTCCGGAAGGAATGGTCACATCAATGGAGGCAGTGGGGATTGTGTTCCCGTTCCAGTTGGCACTGTTGTTCCAGTCGGTACTAACTGTTCCAAGCCAAGTCCCCAGTGTTTCTACCTTAAGTGTATAGTTGGCTGAATTGCCGTTATTGGCCCAGATACACAAGCCATACCAGTCGGCAGTTGTGATTTCATAATTGAAACTTTCATCGGCTGATGATCCGCCCGATCCTGACCAGGCCTTGTAAGCATTTCTGCCGGCGTAGTATGTAATTCCATCAGAGCCATAGAGCCCAAAATCAAGGTCTGCTGTTCCGGAGGTAATATCGAGCAGAAAACCATAATAACCCGGCTGAAGGTAGGTATCATATATTTCGACAACATCACCGGCAGGCCAGCTCAGATTTAGCGGCGTACCAACAACACAACTTTCACTTCCTCCTTCAAATTCAACTTTGGCTGTTCCTGTGCCGGAATATCTGACTGCTTTAATTCCCCTCACTGATGATGCGGTATGATTCCCGTCAAGAACTACAAAATCTACCGAGCTGACGCCATATGTTGAACTTACAAGCATATCATTGAACGCACTGCTTCCATGAAGCTGAATATCCCAATCGTCAGATGAACTGTTTGCTCTTGTACCAACCACATTCCAATAATTTGCAGTGCTGGTGAACTTAAAATAGTCAGGCTCAGTAGTCGTATTCAACGCATAATCATCAGTAAGTGTTAACAGGCTTCCGCCGGAGTATATCCTGAAATTTCCGAAACTGCCATCAGCGCCTGAGAAAACACCTGTGGAAGAATAAACATAGATTAAAATCCTGCATGAGGGAGAGTTGATTCCTGTAGGGACACTCCAGTCATATTTTCCATCATTTGGCGTGTTGCTTGTGATTGAGGTCCAGTTGTATCCTCCATTTACACTGTAAAAGAGCTTAACATAAGAATTGGATGAATATGTTCTTTCCCAGCGGATTTCGAAAACATCCCCAGCATAAAAAAGTTCTCCGCTTCCATTGTGATTGTATCCTAAATCACCTGCAGGATGTGTAAGTTCTATGGCAAGTCCTGTTGAGCCGCCGGGTACGATCGTGTAAACTCTTTGAAGGTTGTCTCTGTTGATCCATTGTACACCTTCCCACCAGGTATTATGCACACCAATCAGGTTGGTGGCAACATCGTAGGCCACACAGCACTCGCTGTGCCCCGGAATGCTGATATGTACCGGTCTTTGATAAGAGCCGATTTCGCTTACAATTTTATTGAAATACCACACATAATCAAGGTCGTGATCGTGGTGTGTACAGGTGAAGCTGTATCCATTGGTTGTATTGCAAACCGAAGCATATCCCGGGGCAATGTCTGTTCTGTCGGTACCACCAGTAATTAGAGTATCTGTATTCATTGCAATTGCCAGTTGTTTCTGTACATTGGGCACCTGATAGTCCCATTGACCCTCAATGACTTCCCATCGCTGGTAATGATAATCAATGAGCTTGGAATATTTAAAGGAGTAATGCATTGAAACATAATCCCAGTATGACAATAACATAGCGGCTGCTGTAGGAGTGCATCCGTAACTCCAGTCATAGAATTTGCAATGCCCGTCATGCAGCGGAATCCAGATTTCGGATTTGCCAGTTTGTAGTCCCTGATTCAGGAATTGATCCCATTCGGCATCAAAACTACCCGGAGAACTGAAAAAGGTCAGTTCACCAACCAGTTTCAAAAATTCAGTTTTGTTTACAGCCATTACTTTTGGGAAAATCTTGATGTAAATATCTTCATTCCCATTGGTATAGCAAAACCACTGATTTTGAAAGTCGATGTAATAGGCTTTTTTCATCGAAATGTTTTCCCCAAGATTTTCCTTGGCGATGTCTTCAAGCAGAAAGCCATTTGCGAGATGGGGGGGAAGTGCTTTTGTGAAATCCCGGATAACTCCGATATCTTTTCGGGCACTGACAAAAATGGTTCCGTAATTGTCAATTCCCCATTGCAACCTGCTGTCGCCAAGTTCGTGCGCTTCGCGGCAAGTCTGAAAAAGAGCTGTTTTTTCGGGAAAGGGCTGGTTGATCGAATAGGTAAAACGATAACCGATAAGTTCGTCTTTGTTGGAATAAATTGCAAGGTGTCCGGAAGGATAAATTTCACCCCACATTGACTGTGCATTCTGGTCGGCAATTTGTTTAACCTGCCCAAAGGTGACATATTCCACCTGAGCATTTAAAGTAATTCCTGCTGAGACCATCAATAAAACAAGTAATAGGTTTTTCATAATAAATTTGTTTTAAATTGATAAATGTTTGACTTGTATGTTTCTTGAAAAACTTCATTTAAAATTGTCAAAGAACTAAATAATATCTGGCTAAAGACATTAAGTTATGCTTAAAAGTATCTTCACATTCCTGTCGTCAATTCGGGTTTCAAAATTAAAACAAAATAAATATTTATGCAACTTTTTTTTGAAACATTAATTATTGTCTTTCGAAAAGATAATGACCAACCTGCCATTCATTGCCGCTATTGAATCTGAAGGTTTCGGAGCAGGCCATAAAAAATATTCTCCACCAAATCCAGAATTGAGCTGCCTGTTTTTCATATATTTTTCTGAAAATTTCCATGATCTCAGGTTTATGATTGTCCATATTTTCAAGCCATGCTTCCAGTGTTTTTGAATAATGATGGCCATTAATTGTCCATTGACGGGTGATTTTTAGTTTTTCGGTGAAATTTGAAAACAGTTGTTTTGAGGGCATCATGCCACCAGTAAAGAAATATTTTGCCATCCAGTCGCGGTTGCTTTTTACCTCAAATTTATAGGCGTAATGCCGGTGCTGAAAAATATGGACAAAGAACTGTCCGTTCTGAGCCAGCCATTGCTCAATTTTTTCGAACAATGCAGCATAATTACGGACGTGTTCGAGCATTTCGACAGATACGATACGGTCGAATTTTTGAGGCGGGTTGAAATTATTGATATCTGAGGTGATAACAGTGATGTTGCTGAGATGGAGTGCCCTTGCTTTATTTTCGATAAAAACCTTTTGTGAACCGGAATTGGAAACAGCCGTGAAATGAGCGTGTTTGAATTTTCCGGCTGCATAGAGTGTGAATGATCCCCATCCGCAACCAAGGTCCAGAATCTGCTGACCGTCATTGATTCCGGCACGCCTGATTGTCAGGTCAAGCATTTTTATTTCCGATTCGTCCAGTGTATGGACGTCCTCTGACCAGAGTCCGCAACTGTATTTAAGCTTATTTCCAAGAACCAACCCAAAGAATGAGGCAGGGACTTCATAGTGTTGACGGTTGGCATCATGGGTATTCAAGGCAATAGGGCTTTGTCCTAGCTCTGTGATCAGGGAGGATAATTTTTCATTTTGCTGCGCTGCATTACGGCTTTTTTCATGTTTTAACCGTTGTCTGAGCATGACCCGGATTCCGGTTCGGATGACTCCATCCGGAATAACGTTCAGTCGGAGTAACCAGTTCAGCATAACTGTTGTTTTTAACATGCTAAAATATAAATATTTTTATATATACATAATTTTAATTTTTTTTTGTACCAGCGGAGATTCTGAACCAATCTGTTCAATGATTGTTTAGGAACAGAGCAACCAAAATTGTGGTTTTCTCGTCTGTTTATGCAAGTCATCAGGCAATTAATTTAAACCGGATGCGTTAGCCAGATTAATAATTTATTTCAGAATCACTGTGACCAGAAACACCTACCTGTACATTTTTTCCTTTCTCCTGTTCACCACATTAAGCCGGCAAGTGAATGCCCAGATTGGCGGTGATGCCGTTTACAAATTTCTCAATTTAACCAGTTCAGCGCGGGCTGCTGCTGTTGGAGGGAGTTTTATGGCGGTTGATGATGGTGATCTCTCAATGGCTTTGTTCAATCCGTCGATTATAAATCCACGGATGGATAATAATCTTTCGATGAGTTTTGTGGATTATTTTGCAGGGGTGAATTACGGATTTGCCAGTTATGCCAATTCATTCAGAGAAATTGGTTCCTATGCAGCCACTGTTCAATACATTAGTTATGGTGACTTTACCTATGCTGATGAAACCGGACAGACTTACGGGAATTTTGGTGCCAGTGAGCTGGCATTAAACCTCGGCTGGGGCAGAAAGCTGGATTCCCTGTTCATGATTGGTGCCAACCTGAAATTTATCCACAGCGGACTGGAAGATTACACCAGTTGCGGGCTGGCGGTTGATATTGCCGGAAGCTATGTCAATCCAAAACATCAGCTCACTGTATCTCTTGTTGCCCGTAATATAGGCACCCAGCTGAAACCCTATCGTGACAGCAATACCGAAAAACTTCCTCTGGAGATCAATCTTGGTATATCGCAGCGCTTGAAGCACATGCCTTTTCGCTATTCCATCCTGTTAACCAATCTGCAAAAATGGGATTTGACCTATGATGATCCGAATGATCCTGCCAATAATGTTGATCCAATCACTGGAGAAGTGGTTGATGGAGACAATGCCAGTGAATTTTTGGATAAAGCCATGAGGCATGTGGTTATTGGTGGGGAATTCCTGCCTACAAAGAATCTCACCCTGCGTTTCGGGTACAATTATCAGCGCCGACAGGAACTTGGTGTTTACAATAAAATGGGCACAGTAGGTTTTTCGTGGGGTATAGGAGTAAAAATTTCCAAGTTTCAGATCGATTATGCACGGGCAACTTACCATCTGAACGGCTCACCCAACTATTTTACTATCAGGACAAATTTGTCTGATTTGTTTTAACGCTGTTTTTCCCGGGCTGTTTTTAACCTGTTAATTAACAATTATTAATAGGCAGATTTATCAGTTCAGGCTTCCTTAATTTAATTTTGCTTTTGAACAGTGTGTTTTTCTGTGCCTTGTACCTGCCAGACTTCAGTGCTTATCCACACATAAAGCAGCAATTTTATACGAAATGCGGAAACTATTTTGACCATTGTTTTGTTTAAACAAAGGAAATATCCATTCACTTTCAATGATTATTAACAATGAAATAAATCCTTTCAAAATCAGATAAATATTATGAAAACTTCCGGTGATCCCTTGCTAAAATCGTGGCTTCCTGCTGACCGCAGGACTGATTTTCCGATACAGAATCTGCCTTTTGGAATTTTCCGGCCAAAGAACAGGATGAATCCGCGGGCCGGCACGCGGATCGGAAGTACGGTGATTGATCTGTCAGTCATAGCCGGCAAAGGTTATTTTGCTGATGCCGGAATTGCTGATGAACGGATTTTTTCAAAACCTTACCTGAATGATTTTATAGCTTTGGGTAAATCAGTCAGGATGAATGTCAGGAATAAATTAACAGAGATTTTTAATCAGGAAAACGAGGAGATATGGAACACTGAAGATTTTTGTGAGAATTTACTTTTCAAATCACATGAAGTGGAAATGCTCATGCCGGTAAAACCTTCTGATTATGCTTGTTTTGTATCAAATGCAGAATATGAAGCACAAGTCCGCACGCTGTTTTCCGCTCCTGACCACGAAATTCTGTCCGGCTGGCGGAAATTCCCGTCAGGATATCAATGCAGAGCTTCTTCCATCGTTGTATCCGGAACAGGCATTCCCAGACCCTACGGACAAATCCTGACTGAAAGCGGTAAAGGCATTGAATTTGGGCCTTCCCGCCAGCTTGATTATAAACCTGCGATGGGTTTTATTTCCGGAAAATCGACAGCATTGGGCGACAGAATACCAGTAAGTCAGGCAGAGGATTTTATATTTGGCTTTGTTATGCTGAATAATCTTGCTGCTCGTGATATTCAAAAGCTGGAGAGCGTTCCTTTTGGTAACTTTCTCTCCGGGAATTTTGGAACAGTCATGGCACCATGGATTATTACGCCGGATGCTCTTGAGCCATTCAGGGCAATAGGACCCGGGCAGGTGCCCGAACCAATGCCTTATTTGCAATATAACGGAAAAGGAAATTATGACCTTACCCTCGAAGTTTTTATCCAGCCGGAAAATGAAACTTCTCAGCGGATTTGCAGTTCCGGCATCAAAAATATGTACTGGAATATTTTTCAGCAACTTGCTCATTTTACAGTAACCGGATGCAGTATCAATGCCGGTGACGTATTTTCTTCAGGAACCATTGGCGGTACTGAAACTGATTGTGATGGTTTGATGCCGGAACCGGTTCATGGAAGAGCAAACTCCGTAAGACCGTCGGACAAGAGCATAAAACATTTTATAAACGACGGTGAAACTGTCATCATAAAAGCTTTTGCTGAAAATGATGAAATCCGGATCGGGTTTGGTGACTGCAAAACAAAAATTTTACCGGCGGTTCCTTTTTAACAAATTACCTTTTTCATCATTCTCCATGAAATTTTTAATTTACCTCCCGACTTACACAGAATCAATGCAGATGAATTTTCCGAAACCTGTATCTTTTCCTGTTGCTGATTGCATCAAAATAATAAGTATTGCACAAACGACTTCCACTGCATTAAACTTTTTAGCTGGTAATGAAAAAATATGATCTCATTATAGCCGGGGGTGGTGCTGCAGGACTCAGTCTGGCTTTTTACCTCAGCCGGTCGGTGCTGAACAAACTTCAGGTGCTCATTATTGATAAAGACCGGAAAGATAAAAATGACCGGACCTGGGGTTTTTGGACCCGTCATCAGACTGTTTTTGATTCTGTAATTGCTTCCCGGTTTTCGAAACTTGCTTTTCACAGCAGTCATCACAGCAGAATTTATGATTTACAGGATTACCATTACAACATCATTCGTGGGATTGATTTTTACCGGTTTATCAAAGAACAGCTTGCTAAACTGACGAATTTTGAATTTTTAAACACCACAGTGCAGGGTATTCAGGACAACCCGGACGGAGGACTGGTCAAAACCACCGATGGGGATTTCGGGGCAAAATGGATTTTCAGCAGTATTTTCAACGAAAGTGAAGTTTTAAGGGCTGCTCAGTCGAAGCTGTATCTTCGTCAGCATTTCAAAGGATGGTTTATCAAAACTCGTGTGCCTGTTTTCGATCCCGGTGTTTTCAACATGTTTGATTTTCGGACGCCCCAATCAGGAGTTATGCGTTTTTTTTATGTGATACCGACATCAGCCAGCGAAGCATTGGTTGAATACACACTTTTTTCGGAGCGTCTGCTCGAACTCCGTCAATACGAGGATGCGCTTCGTTCTTATATCGGAGATGTGCTTAAGGTGAATGATTACGAAATTCTTGATGAGGAGTTTGGTATAATCCCAATGACCAATTACCTTTTTCCGGCCAGTCAGGGGAAACATATTGTCAACATCGGTTCAGCAGGCGGCAGCTCCAAGCCTTCCTCCGGTTATACTTTTATGCGGATTCAAAAGCATGTGCAAAAAATTGTGGGAGCTCTTGAAGCAGGTAAATCTCCGGTTATAAGTGCCAATTCAGCAATCAGATACAGGTTTTACGATTCGGTACTGCTGAATATTCTGAAAAATCACGGAGAAATGAGCGAAGAGATATTTTCGAAAATGTTTAAAAACAACACTATCCGTCAGGTTTTTAATTTTCTGGATGAGGAAGGGGGATTGAAAAATGATCTGAAGATGATCACTTCGCTTCCTCCGTGGCCATTTTTGCGATCAACTGTTGATTTGCTTGTCAACCAAAAGCTATGACAGGTCATGTGCCTTTGTAAAACCTCTTTTATCTTTCCGATTCAATGATGAACAGAATTTTTTGAAGTGCAGCAGAATACTTTCTCCACTTACGTTCGGAAGACCTGAGAGGGATGGTGTTAGTCGTATGATTTTTAAGCAGGATTGTCGGATTTTGTTCGTTGATTAAAGAGGAAAAATCGGTTAATGAAAACCTTGCACTTGAGCGGGTTTCCCAGTTTTTCCCTGCGAAATCCAGAAAGAATCTTGCAGCAAAAGCGCCGAAGGAGCCTTTTGAAGTGGACAAAAACACAGAGTCCACTTCCTGTGGTTGTCTGCCAAAGACAGAAAAGTTGAAGGTAACAGAATCCTCATTGCTCAGGAAGGTTACATCAAATGTCACAGACACTGATGTTTCCCTGTTTTTGAAGTCTTCGTTCGGATTGATAAAATAGAGTGAACCTCCTTCCTGAAATCTGGAAGAATAAAACCTGGAGAGTTTTTGGGCTTTGACCGGCTGGATGATAAATATCATTGCAGCGATGGCCAAAAAAAAGGTGGTTGATTTCACTATTTGATAATTTCTTTGGTTTTACCTGCAAAAAAGTATTCGGCAATGGTTGCCGAGTCTTTTCCGGCTACATCAATTACGACGGTTTGCCGGTGGGCAGTTTCGGGTATCAGTGTACGGTAGATAAACCATCCTTTGCGGGAATAGAATAACGAATGAATATCTCCCGGATCTGACTGGTAAATTGTAACGTCGCTGTCAGCGGCAAACATGGCTTCCGGTTCACTTCCTATACTGCGCTGAAGAGTTGAGGTGTAAAGGGTGTCGTAGGCGAAAAACATTTTTCCTGAAAAGTGAGTTTCTGCTTCATTTTGCAGCACACTGGTAAAAAACTGAAAATGGCGCTCTGTCATGTGAAGCTTGTTTTCCTTTCTCAGATTGAGCTGTGTGGAATATCCCACCGGTATCCCGACAGGCTCACCTGAGCAGGCGATGAAAAAAGCCAGCAGGAATAATTTAATAAGTGAGTATTTCATTGCAGAATGTTGAAAAAAAGAAGTTGTCCCGAAAGCCAGTTTTCATAAAAACCTGCAAGGTATTTCAAACAAACCGCAAAAGGTGATTCATGTAAAATCAGCTTATTGCGATATTCTTACAGCTTAAAATCCATGCAAAATCTTAAATGACTTTTGAGACAACTTCGTTTTCACTTTTCACCCCAGATTTTATTCACCGTAAACATAAACGGTAAATGAAGCTACGATGCCAAGGATTGCGTTTGAATGATAGTCAACATGATGGATTTTTGTAATCCCGGCTGATTTTGCTGCAGCCTCAATACTGGCATCACCCGTAGCGACCCAGCCAAGAATTGATGTAGCTTTGGCTGTACCAACTTTTGTTGAAACGCTGTTACTTGTTGCTGTGAGCGGAGCTTTTACGTCAGTGTAAAGAAACCCCATTACAGGTGCGCTTACATAAGCACCACAACTGGCCAGGAAGCCAGCAAGAAGAATTACTGCGAAAATTTTTTTCATAATAAAACATTTTTAATGAATAATATTTTTACACGCCAGTGATATACTGACCGTGCAAATATCTGTCTTTTTTTGGTATTTTTATATTGAAAGCGTTGTGAAAAAAGGGAATATTATTCCATTCCCAATTTAGGCTTTGAAAGTCAATCAGTTAATTTCCTGTTAAAACATGTTAAGTTGAATCCGGCAACTTAAAAAACATGTTGCAATCAGCATAAATTATATTTTTTACAAAGAAAAAAGGCTAATCTTGCAACTTGTCAAATCAACCTACCTTTGAAACCGGTTTTAAAACAGTTGAGGTTATGAAAATAGCAGAGAATTATTCTTTGAAAAAGCTGAATACTTTTGGTATAGAAGTCAAAGCGAGGTATTTTGCCGAAATCAGGGAGGACGAAAAACTGATAAATCTTTTGGATAATCCGGCATGGCAGACCCGGAAAATGCTGATCCTTGCAGGTGGAAGCAATATTCTTTTTACCAGGGATTTTGACGGGCTTGTAATCAAAGTTTCCACAAGGGGAATAGCCATTGCTGAAGAAACAGCCGCGCATGTACTGGTCAATGCGCAGGCCGGTGAAAACTGGAACGGATTAGTCAACTGGTGTGTCGGGCGAAATCTGGGAGGGCTTGAAAACCTGTCACTTATACCCGGAAACGTGGGTGCTGCTCCGGTTCAGAATATCGGTGCCTACGGCGTGGAGCAGAAGGATAGTTTTGAATGTTTGCAGGCACTTGAGATCGCTACCAGAAAACAGGTTAAATTCAATAAGGCTGATTGTGATTTTGGTTATCGAAGCAGCATTTTCAAAAAGGAACTGAAAAATAAATTTGTCATTCTGAATGTAACCTACCGGCTTGATAAAAATCCGGTTGTTCAAATAAATTACGGAGAGCTGAAAAAAGAGATTCAAAGCAGAAATATCAAAGAACCCGGGATTACAGAGGTAGCGGATGCAGTATGCAGAATCAGGAATTCCAAACTTCCCGATCCGGAGAAAACAGGGAATGCCGGTAGTTTTTTTAAGAATCCGCTGGTGACTGAAGAAAAGTTTTTGGAACTGCGTAAGCTTTATCCTGATATTCCCGGTTATCCTTCGGAAAACAGGCTGATTAAAGTTGCTGCAGGCTGGATGATTGACCGCTTGGGATGGAAAGGATTTCGGCATGGTGATGCCGGTGTTTGTGAGACACAGGCTTTGGTGCTGGTTAATTACGGCAATGCATCAGGTTATGAAATACTTGGTATTGCCAATGATATTAAAAAGAGTGTAAAAGAATCCTTTGATGTGGAACTTGAGCCTGAGGTTAACATCATCTGAAATCTTTTGGTTCTTACATCTGTTTACAATATTTGGATATTTCCGTTGCAGTGTTAATTTTGGGCTTTCAAATGCTGTTGAAAGTTGGAGAAATGAAAATTTTCAGGCACATAACAATAATGATCTACAAAAATATGGAGTTGATTTTCTGGTTGGCGGCACTGCTGATTTTGTTTTTTTCGCCAACTGAAAATCAACATTACACACTTTGTCCTTTGAAGAATCTGGGATTTTCACATTGTCCGGGGTGTGGTCTGGGAAGGTCAGTAACGCTTGCCATGCATGGCCGCGTGGCCGAATCGTTAAGCATGCATCCTTTCGGAATTATTGCACTGATTGTCATCATCAACAGAATTGTTTTACTCAGCCGCTTTACCATTAAATATCATTTACCAAAAACACAAAAGCTATGAACACATTATTAAAGTATTTACCTGAGCTCGAAGGGGATGAACTCTTTTATCTCAATGATCTGCTGAAAGACTTCAACGAAGAGCAGGTTCGTGATTTTTCGTTTATGTACCGTTCGCGACGTCGTGATCCGAAAATTATTCTGCTGTGCACCCTGGCTGGTTTTCTTGGTTTTGCAGGTATTCAACGCTTTCTTACCGACCAGATCGGAATGGGAATTCTTTACTTTTTTACGGCAGGACTTTGTTTCATCGGTACAATTGTTGACCTGGTCAATTATCGCAATCTTGCTTTTAATTACAATCGTCAGGTTGCCTATGAGGTCGTTTCGGTTTTCAACAAAAAGTAAAGTTTCATTTTTGATTGTTGGCGGCGTCAGATTATCTTTGACGCCGTTTTTTTTGCAATTTTTTTACTGATTACAGGGTTAATAAAGACAAAAATAATTTTGAATTGATGATTTTTATGCAAATGCCCGTGAAATTTCTACTGTTATTCATTTTTCCTTTTACCTTTTCATTAGTTGCTTTCAATCCTCCCGGAACTGTGGGAATCGCTCCTGAAATCCCGGCAGAAAAATCAGAAGAGAAATGGGTTGATTCAGTATTTCAGTCACTATCGCTGGAGGAGCGTATTGCCCAGCTTTTCATGATCCGCACCTATACAAACCGGGATCGTTTTTTTTACGACAGTATAAGCAGAATAATTATTGATTACAACATCGGGGGGATGACTTTTTTCCAGGGAAGTCCGACAAATCAGGCCGAACTGATCAATTACTGGCAACATCTCGCCAAAACGCCTTTGCTGTTCAGTATTGATGCTGAATGGGGGCTTGCCATGAGGCTTGATAGTGTCAATCCTTTCCCGAAAAATATTACGCTGGGAGCAGTTCAGGATGATGAACTGGTTTACAGGACCGGGTATCAGATCGGATTGCAGTGCAAACGTGCCGGAATTCAAATGAATTTTGCACCGGTAGTGGATATCAACAGTAATCCGAAAAATCCGGTCATTAATTTCCGGTCTTTTGGCGAAGAAAAACACAGGGTTGCCGCTAAAGGAGCAGCTTTTATCCATGGCATGCAGGATGCCGGAGTAATTGCCACCGCAAAACATTTTCCCGGTCATGGCGATACCGACAGTGATTCTCATTATACCCTGCCGTTATTGAATCATACCAAAGCTCAGATTGACAGTACTGACCTTGTGCCTTTCAGGGCTGCCATAGCCAGTGATGCAGGTGCCATTATGGTTGCCCATCTTTTTATCCCTGATCTGGACAGTACCAGGGACAGGGCTACTTCGCTTTCACCAGTTGCAGTAAATCAGTTGCTCAAAAATGAGCTTGGTTTTCAGGGTCTTGTCGTTACAGACGCACTTGATATGGAGGGAGTAACCAGCTATCATAAACCCGGCGATATCGAACTTATGGCATTACTTGCCGGAAATGATATTCTTCTGTTACCTCTTAATATTCCGCTTGCACTTGAAAAAATTAAAAATGCCCTAAAATCAGGGTTGATTACTGAAGAAGAAATAAACCATCGTTGCCGGAAAGTGCTTCGTTACAAGTACAAAGCCGGATTGTCAGAATGCCTGATGGTGAACCCGGAGAATCTTCTGCATGATTTAAATTGTGCCGGCAATGAATTGATTGTCAGACAAGTTTTCGAAAAAGCAGTAACTGTTTTAAAAAACTCCCAAAATATTCTTCCCCTTACGCATCTTGATACCCTCACCATTGCTTCTCTGGTGATTGGCCATGAGAAACCAGGTCCGTTTCAAAAGCGGTTGGGCAGTTATGCACCTGTTGACCACTACAACATCAAACCGGCTCCTGATGAAAATGCTATTGAAGAGGTGATTAAAAAGCTTGAAAAATATGACCTGCTGATTGTTGGTATTGAAAATACAAGCAGCTACATGACCCGAAAATATGGTATCACCACCTCTGCCATGGATCTGATCGGAAGGTTGAAAAAGCTGAACAGCAGGATTATCCTCGATATTTTTGGGAATCCCTATTCACTGGCCTATTTTGATGATCATCAGGATATAGATGCCCTGGTGATGTCGTATGAAGACCGGGAGGTGGTCAAAGATATCAGTGCACAGATCATTTTTGGTGCGATTGGTGCGGAGGGTCGTCTTCCCGTGACTGTTTCACCGGCATTTACTGTTGGTACAGGTATCTCTACACATGCCACAGGAAGGTTGAAATATATTATTCCTGAAGAAATTGGTATTCCCTCAGCGGCTCTTGATACGATAAACTCGTTTGTTGAGGAAGGTATCCGACAGGGTGCGTACCCCGGATGTCAGGTTTTATTTGCATTGAACGGACAGGTGTTTTACCAGAAGTCGTTCGGATATCATACTTATAGTCACTCCTGTCCGGTAACCAATGATGCCATTTATGACCTTGCCTCCCTGACAAAAATTCTGGCCACAACACCTTCCGTTATGTATCTGACCGATAAAGGTGAATTTGATATTGACCGGCCGCTTTCAGAATATCTGCCTGAATTGAGAGGCACTGACAAACAATCGGTTACATCACGCCGGATTCTGGCACACCAGGCCATGCTAATGCCCTGGATTCCCTTTTACGACAAAACCCTTGTCAATTATCATCCTGATACACTTGTTTATTCCGGCTCATTGCGAAATCCTTTTACAGTTACGGTTGCAAAAGGATTGTTCATTGATGAGAACTACAGGACTGTTATTTTCGATTCGATCATTTCTTCCACACTTTTAAAAAAGAAGGAATACCGGTATAGTGATTTGGGTTTTTATATGATTTATGATGCTATCGAAAAGCTCAAGGGTAAAAAATTTGCAGATTTTACCCAAAGCATTTTTTATAAACCACTTGGTCTTCATACTTTGGGTTTTAATCCTTTGGAAAAGTTTTCGGCTGATCGCATTCCCCCGACTGAAATGGATACCGTTTTCCGCAAGCAGCTCATTCACGGGTATGTGCATGATCCGGGTGCAGCTATGCTTGGTGGTGTTTGTGGTCATGCAGGTTTATTCGGAACTGCTTCTGATGTGGCAGTGATGATGCAGCTGTTTTTGCAGAAAGGATATTATGGCGGTCAAAGGTTCTTTGATCCCGGATTGATGGATGAATTTTCGAAGCAACAGTTCCCGGAGGATGAAAATCGCAGGGGTTTGGGTTTTGATAAACCTTATCCTGAATATGATTCGCTCGGACCGGTTTGTCAATCTGCTTCGTTAAAGAGCTTCGGGCATTCGGGGTTTACCGGTACTTATACCTGGGCCGATCCGCAAAACGGCCTGCTTTATGTGTTTCTTTCCAATCGTGTTTATCCTGATGCCAATAATCATAAGATCTCCGAATTGGATATACGTACAAAAGTTCATCAATTGATGTATGATATTTTGAACGAAAAAAGACTTCCTGCGTTTAATGAAAAGTTAAAAGAGTCGAAAAATCACAGCAATTAAACTTCAGCGATGAACTATGCCGTAAAATCTTTCTTGTTTTGGGTACTATCTTTTTTAATGATGGCAGCAGCAGCCGTTTATCAGCGCAGTACAGGACCGACTTATCCTGTGAGTGGCACTGTTGTGATCGGTTCAGAGAAAGTAACCTATCGCCTGATCAGGACCTGGGAAGGGGATACAGATGCTCAGGTGAAAGTAAAAGTTGAAAATCCTGAAATTTTAGGGGAATACAGGTTCAGGCGATTCAAAAGCCATGATGAATGGTCAGAGCAGATTCCGATGCAGCGAAACGGAAACGAGTTGGTGGCTCCTCTGCCAAATCTGCCTCCTGCGGGAAAAATGATGTATGAAATTTATCTGGGAACTGAGGGAAATTTGATAAAACTGACCAATGATCCTCCTGTTCTGAGATACAAGGGAATCGTTCCCGGATGGGTACTCATTCCCCATATTATCATCATTTTTACAGCCATGATGTTTTCGACGCGTACAGGTTTTGAAGCACTTACCAAAGGTAAAAATCTCAAAAAGTATGCAACCTGGACAGTTATTTTATTTGGTATCGGAGGGATGATTTTCGGGCCATTAATTCAAAAATTTGCTTTTGGAGCGCTCTGGACAGGATGGCCACTGGGAAGCGACCTGACGGACAATAAGTCACTGGCAACTTTCATCATCTGGGTGATTGCCTGGCTCCAGGTGAGGAAGGATGAGCGACGCCGGGGCTGGGTAATTGTTGCCTCTCTGGCGCTGATTGCAACTTTTATCATTCCACACAGCATGATGGGCTCAGAAATTGATTTTACAGATTCTGCAACCCATCAGGTTCGCTGATGGTTAAATTGTTTAATTGAAGTTTTTTATGGTAATAACTATCATTTTGATTACTGCTGTTGTTTCTTTTATTGCATTCAGCAGACATGATTTATTCGATCGCCTGCAGTTCAGTGCGTGGAGCATTTACCACGACAGGCAATGGTACCGGTTTTTAACCTATTCGCTTCTTCATGCTGATTGGGGGCATTTGCTTATCAACATGTTTGTTTTGTGGTCTTTTGGCGATCTGGTGATGCAGTTTTTCACCCGCGATTTTGGAGCGCTGGCGTCCTTTCATTTTCTAATGCTCTATGCCGGAGGTGTTGTATTTGCCACTATTTGGGATTTTGTCAGACATCGGGATAATTATTATTATCGGGCAGTAGGTGCTTCCGGAGCTGTAGCTGCTGTTGTTTTTGCCAGTATTGTGATGTATCCTGCCGGCCGGATTTTTATTTTTTTTATTCCGGTTGGAATTCCATCCTGGTTGTTTGGTATTCTTTACCTGATTTATTCAGCCTATATGGGAAGACGTGGTGAAGATCACATAGGGCATAATGCTCACTTCTGGGGAGCAGTATTTGGAGTGATATTTACCATCTTGATTAATCCTGTTTATCTTCAGCAATTTTTACTTCAGATGAATATTTCCAACTAAAGGTAAAGAAACCCGCTTCCCTTATTAAAGTGAATGTAGCTATCTTTGGCGGCGCTAATAATTGTATTTTTACCGGAAAAGACCATGAAACTTTCGGTTGTTATTGTTAACTATAACGTAAAGCATTTTCTGGAGCAGTGTCTGCATTCGGTGCGAAAAGCTTCGGCCGGTGTGCCCTGTGAAGTTTTTGTCGTTGACAATAACTCGGTGGATGGTTCAGTGAAAATGGTTGAAGAAAAGTTTCCCGAGGTGAAAATAATTGCCAATCAGGAAAATCTTGGTTTTTCAAAAGCCAACAACCAGGCCATCAAACTTGCCGTTGGAGAATATGTTTTATTGCTTAATCCTGATACCATTGTTGAAGACGATACTTTTGTAAAAATTCTGGACTTCATGGACAGTCACCCGGAAGCCGGCGGACTTGGTGTGAAAATGGTTGACGGACAAGGCAAATTTCTGCCTGAATCCAAGCGCGGTCTGCCTACTCCTGCTGTGGCCTTTTATAAAATTTTCGGACTCGCCAGGCTATTTCCAAAATCAAAAATTTTTGGACAGTACCATTTATCCTATCTGCATCCCGATAAAATTCATGCTGTGGATGTGCTCAGCGGCGCATTTATGCTGATTCGAAAATCTGTTCTTGACAAAATTGGCGGACTCGATGAATCGTATTTCATGTACGGTGAGGACATTGACTTGTCGTACAGAATAAACCTTGAGGGTTACAAAAACTACTACTTTCCTGAAACAAGAATTATCCATTACAAAGGCGAAAGCACCAAAAAAAGCTCGATAAATTATGTGCTGGTTTTTTATCAGGCAATGATCATTTTTGCATCAAAACATTTCTCACAGAAAAATGCAAGATTGTTTTCGTTTCTAATCAATCTGGCTGTTTATTTCCGTGCTTCTCTTGCAATATTGCGAAGGGTGGCGGGAAAAGTTTTTCTCAAATTGCTTGATGCTGTTGTAATTTTCGGAGGGATTTATTTTATTCAGCGTTACTGGGCTACTTCGGTGGTTTTCAAAGACGGTGGCAACTATCCTATTGAGTTTCTGATTGTTGCTGTTCCATCATATATTTTCATCTGGTTGCTCTCTGTGTATCTTTCAGGCGGGTATGACAAACCCATTAGTTTGTATAAAATTTTCAGAGGGCTGTTGGGTGGTACTATAGCTATCCTTGTTTTTTACAGTCTCTTGGATGAAACGCTGAGGTATTCGCGTGCACTTATCCTGCTGGGTGCATTCTGGGGTTATCTGTCAATGATGTCAGTAAGATATTTCCTGAACTTACTGGGTTTTAAAGACTTCAGGATTGGTGAAAATGAAAGCCGTCGTTATCTGGTTGTTGGAAAAACTATCGAAAGCAACAGGGTTGCCTCGCTGTTAACCACCATCGAAACACAACCCGGATTCATAGGATTGGTAAGTTTTGATGAATCAGTTACAAACGGTAATTTTATCGGAACATTTGACCAGATAAGGGAAATAGTAGAGATTTACCAAATCAGCGAAATTATTTTTTGTGCAAAAGACATACCGTCGCGGCATATTATAGATAAAATGTCGGAACTGAAGCACTTGCAGGTGGATTACAAAATCGCACCACCCGAAAGCCTGTCGCTTATTGGCAGCAATACGATCAATACAGCCGGTGATCTTTTTACCCTTGAACTAAATTCGATAGGTAAAATCAGTAACCGTCGCAACAAGAGGTTTCTGGATGTAATGAGCGCTTTTCTGATGCTGCTCAGTCTGCCGGTCACCATTTTCGTTGTAAAAAATCCTTTTATATTTTTGAGAAATATTTTTCAGGTGTTGCTGGCAAAAAAAACCTGGGTGGGATATTGTCTGACAAAGAATCATCAGAACGAAATTTTGCCAGATCTTCGTCCCGGGGTTTTAAACCCTGCCACGGTATTGCACTTCAGAGAACTGAACGACCTTACCCTTGACCGCCTGAACCTCCTGTATGCCAGGGACTACAAGACCAAAAATGATATAAACATTATCCTCAGGGGCTTCCGTTCGTTGGGAAATCATTGAAATTAGAAATCCTTAACATTTGATTCCTGTTCAAAACATTAGTTTTGCAGACATAACAGTATGAACATTTACCTTTATGTATTGTTTGGATTAGAAATTTTGGTTAAAGTCATAAATTTAATTCAATGGCAAGATTTGAAATTATCATGCCCAAAATGGGCGAAAGTATTATAGAAGCCACCATCACCAGGTGGATGAAAAAACCGGGAGACCCCGTTCAGGAGGATGATTCGATTGCTGAAATAGCCACAGATAAGGTAGATTCAGAAATCCCTTCACCTGTGGAAGGAAAGTTGCTCGAATTGTTGTATAACGAAGGAGATGTAGTGCCTGTCGGCAAAATCATCGCAATCATACAAACCGAAGGTGAAGAAGAGGAAGAATCAAAGGAAAATGAAAAGCCTGACACTGAAATGAAGCCAGAAGCTTCAACTCCTGAGGAGAGTTTTGCGCATGAGCAGGAAGTGAGTGATTTCACGCAGCCAACACGGTTTTATTCCCCGCTGGTCAAAAGCATTGCCAAAAAAGAAGATATCTCATTGATTGAGCTTGAGAAAATTCCGGGTAGTGGAAAAGATAACCGGCTGACAAAAGAAGATCTGTTGAATTATCTGAAAGAGCGAAAATCCGGGAAACCTTTTCAAGCTGCTTCAAAAGAGGAAAAAACGTCAGAAGTTATTGCTGAAAAAACTTCAAAACCATCACAGATTCCCCAAAAGATGGAAGCGCCAAAAATTGTTACGGCAACAGGTGACGAGATGATGGAAATGGATCGCATGCGCAGGCTCATTGCAGATCACATGGTGATGTCGAAGCAGGTTTCACCTCACGTTACTTCGTTCATTGAAGTTGATGTTACCAATCTTGTGAACTGGCGAAATAAAGTTAAAACACAGTTTGAAAAACGTGAAAACCAGAAAATCACTTTTACTCCTTTGTTCATTGAGGCTGCTGCCAAAACACTGCGGGAGTACCCGATGATAAATGTATCTCTTGACGGATACAAAATTATCAAACGGAAAAGTATCAATATCGGAATGGCTACAGCATTGCCCAGTGGAAACCTAATTGTTCCTGTTATTAAAGGAGCAGACCAGTTAAATCTGGTTGGCATGGCCAAAATCGTCAATGACCTGGCCAACCGTGCACGTAACAATAAACTTGAGCCCGATGAAATTCAGGGAGGAACCTTTACAGTGACCAATTTTGGCAGTTTTGACAGCCTGACGGGCACACCGATTATCAACCAGCCACAGGTTGCCATTTTAGGGCTGGGGGCTATTAAAAAGCGTCCTGTTGTGCTCGAAACCGAAAATGGTGATGTTATTGCAATCCGCCACATAATGATTCTGTCACTTGCATATGACCACAGAATAGTGGATGGAGCCCTGGGTGGTATGTACCTGCGACGTCTCAGGGAACACCTCGAAAATTTTGATGTCAATCAGACCATCTAAATCATATTTCAAATCATAAGAAATTGCCCCTGGCAGCAGGACTTCCGGGGGTTTATTTTTTTTAAAAACAATGCAATGGAACTTAATCTTACCAAACCTCTCGCTGTTTTTGATCTTGAAACCACCGGCGTGAATGTTGCTGTCGACCGAATTGTTGAAATCAGTGTAGTTAAAATATTTCCCGGCGGTAAAACAGAGGTTATTACCAGATTGATCAACCCGACAATCCCAATTCCGGCAAGAGCAATCGAAATACATGGTATTACTGATGAAGCGGTAAAAGATGCCCCGACTTTTAAAGAGGTTGCCAGAGAATTAAGCATTTTTTTTGGGAACAGCGATCTGGCCGGATATAATTCAAACAAATTTGACATTCCTTTACTCGTTGAAGAATTTCTCCGTGCTGACGTTGATTTTGACCTGAAAGGCCGGAAATTCGTTGATGTTCAGAATATTTTCCACAAGATGGAACCCCGTACACTTCATGCTGCTTATCGTTTCTACTGCAATAAGGAGCTCGATAATAACCATTCGGCCGAAGCTGATGCCCAGGCAACCTATGAAATTCTGAAAGCCCAGCTTGACCGCTATCATGGAGTGCAATTGAAAAACAAAGATGGCGGATTGTTTACTCCAGTGGTCAATGATATGGGGGCTCTGAGCAACTTTTCAGAACAAATCAGTTCTGCTGATTTGGTGGGTCATATCATATTCAACGAAAAGCACACCGAAGTATTTAATTTTGGAAAATACAAAGGAAAATCTGTAGAAGATATTTTTATCAAAGAACCTGCTTATTATGACTGGATGATGAAAGCAGATTTTCCGCTTTCAACAAAAAAAGTGATTACAGCCATAAAATTGAGACAATTTAACAAAGGTTCGGTAACCACATGATAATGATTGATTTGCTAAGTTGAGCAAATTTTTATATGCATAATTTTTTGGTTGGTATGTCGGGGGAGGTTGTAACATTTTTTTGCTTCAATCGTATCATTGATAATTTTCATAATCAATGCAGCATTTTATGTTGAAATTGTTTTGTCTGTTCGTCCTTCTTTTCCTTTCATTTTTACCAGCATACAGCCAGGAAACGGCGTCCGTTTATTTCGAAAAAGCAATTGTACTTCAGCAGGATAGAGAATATGAAACTTCGGTACTGCTTTGCACAAAAGCAATTGAGCTGGATTCAACCCTTACCGGTGTATATTTTTTACGGGGATATAATTTTTATCTTTTGAAAAACTACCGTGAGGCGATAAAAGATTTCACCAAAGCTATCAGCCTGAAACCGGATTATTTTGAAGCCTGGTATTATCGTTCAAAAGCCCGGCAGGCGCGTGGTGATATGATCGGATCGCTCAGCGACCTGAATCAAAGCCGGCATATCAATCCGGTAAATACAACTTTTCTGGTGGCTAAAGGTATTTTCACATCAATTTTTGGGGGTTCAGACAATTGACAAACCCATTCTGATCCACCTGTTTTACGATTTCTTTGCAACACAACCCGTAAACTTATCTTTCTGTTTAGATAGAACCATTCTAAATCATCTTCAATTTTATCATTGATTCAAAAGTTTTATCATTTTTGTTGTTTCAAACTATCTGAATACTAAATGAGGTAATTATGAATGGAATTTTACAAGCTGTACAAAAAGCCATAGAAGCTTATAATGAATATGTTGGTGGTTTTGCAGTGCTTCTGATGTTGATTCCAACCGGGCTTTATTTTATTTTCAAATTACGTTTTCTGAATATTACAAAGCTTATTCATTCCCTTAATATTGTTCGTGGAAAATACGATAAAGCTGGTGATGCCGGTGATGTGAATCATTTTAAAGCCCTGACTACCGCTTTATCGGCAACCGTAGGTACGGGGAACATTGTCGGTGTGGCACTGGCGATAGGGTGGGGAGGTCCCGGAGCTGTATTCTGGATGTGGGTTACGGGATTTCTCGGAATGATTTTAAAATATACCGAATGTACCCTGGCGCATAAATACCGCAGTTTCAACTCTGACGGTTCTGTTTCCGGCGGCCCGATGTATTATATGGAACATGGCCTGAAATCAAAAATTGGAAAATATGCCAAAGTCATGGCTGTTGTTTTTGCTGTGGCTGCTGTTTTATGTTCTTTGGGCACGGGAAATATGGCGCAGTCGAATTCGATGTCCGCAGCCCTGCTGGATACTTACAATGTAAAAAAATGGCTGTCAGGTCTTGTGATTGCTTTGTTAGCTTTGCTTGTTGTGGTGGGCGGAATAAAAAGAATTGCAGAGGTTACTGTCCGGTTAGTACCTTTTATGGCGGTGGTGTATGTAGCCAGTGCATTATTGATTATTGCCATAGAATATCAGCGAATTCCTTCAGCTTTCATGATAATTATAAATGATGCTTTCACCGGTCAGGGAGCTGCAGGTGGATTTTTCGGGTCTGCCTTTTTGCTGACAATGTTAATGGGAGTGAGACGCGGATTGTTTTCAAACGAAGCCGGACAAGGATCGGCACCAATTGCTCATGCAGCAGCTAAAACAGAATGGCCGGCACGAGAAGGTCTTGTTGCCCTGCTTGAACCGCTTGTTGATACCTTAATCATTTGCACATTGACTGCATTGATGATTATTCTTACCGGTGTATGGGAAGGTAACCGTGAAGGTGTATCAATGACCACACGTGCCATGGAAATCGGACTAAATGAAATTGGGATAGTCGGGTTTGGCAAACACATTGTTGCACTTGGCCTGTTGTTGTTTGCCTTTTCGACCATTATTAGCTGGTCCTATTACGGCAGCCGTGCTGTAAATTACCTTTTTGGTGAAAAATACATCAAGCCTTATGGCTATCTTTACGGGCTTTTTGTTTTTCTTGGTTCGGTCTGGGGGCTCGATCTGGTCTGGCATTTCGTGGACATGGTCATTACTTTTATGACCATACCTAATCTGATTGCACTCATTCTGCTTGCCCCGGTGGTTGTTGCCGAAACGAAGAAATATTTCTATGCTATGGATCATCCTGAAAATCAAAAATAATTTAATGCTGTTCAGATGACCTCCCTTTCAAGGTTGGTAAGTTTTGCCATTTTCTTGGTATCATGCAGTTCGTTTGCCTATGCACAGCTACCTGAGTCAGTAAAAGATTCGGCTGCTGTTTCCCTTTCGGAAATACCTGCAAATGAAGAGCAGACCATCAGTCAGCAAATCAATGATTTGTTTACTCCGTTTGTAAATTCACTGGCCAGGGTTTTGTTTTGGGACCCCTTTTCAACTGTGGGTATTTACGATAAGGTGGTTCGCGACGAAGAAGGCAATCCTGTTGTTGATAAAAACGGACAGGTGGTGGAAGCACCATTGAAATTGATTGTGGTTTGGTTGATTTTTGGCGGGTTGTTTTTCACTGTTTTTCTGCGTTTTATCAATGTTCGGGGATTCTTACACGCCATCCGGTTGATACGTGGGAAATTCAACAAAACCGGTGATGATGGTGAAGTAACCCATTTTCAGGCACTTACAACTGCTTTATCAGCAACTGTCGGGCTTGGGAATATTGCCGGAGTAGCTATCGCTGTGGCTGTTGGCGGGCCGGGAGCAACCGTCTGGATGATCCTTGCCGGCTTGTTGGGAATGTCTTCAAAATTTACTGAATGTACTTTGGGGGTTAAATACCGAAAGATCAACAGAAAGGGTGAAGTGTCGGGTGGTGCTATGTATTACCTGCGTGATGGATTGAAGAAAAAGAAACTGGGGTTTCTCGGGCATTTGCTTGCGGGCATTTTTGCAGTACTTGTTATTGGCGGATCAGTGGGTGGCGGGAACATGTTACAAGCAAATCAGGCATTCAAACAATTTGAAACATTTTTTCCGGTTTTCGAAAATAATGGTTTCTGGTACGGCCTGGCTATGGCAGTGTTTGTGGGAATTGCGATTATTGGGGGAATAAAAAGCATAGCCAGGGTTACTTCACGGATTGTTCCTTTCATGGCTTTGCTCTATGTAGCTACCTCACTGGTGATTATTGGTATTAATATTGACAATCTGACTCACGCTTTTAGTATTATTTGGGAAGGGGCATTTTCGCCAGATGCTTTGAAAGGAGGGGTGATCGGTGTGTTGATATTCGGTTTTCAGCGGGGAGCATTTTCAAATGAAGCCGGTGTAGGTTCTGCTTCTATTGCCCATGCCACAGCCCGGACCAATGAACCGGTAAGTGAGGGAATCGTTGCTTTGCTCGAACCTTTTATAGATACGGTGATCATTTGCACGATGACTGCTCTGGTAATCATTTTTACCGGATATTCCGAAAATACACAAGGTCTTGAGGGTGTTGAACTTACTTCTGCTGCATATGGTTCGGTTTTTTCGTGGTTTCCTTATTTGTTGCTGATTGCTGTTACACTGTTTGCATTTTCGACAATGATATCCTGGTCTTACTATGGGCAAAAAGGGTTTGATTATCTTTTTGGCAGGCTGAGTGAAAAATGGTTTAGAACCCGACGGGTGTCCGACACTATTTTTCAGCTGATTTTTCTGTTTGCAATTATTGTCGGGTCTTCCTCCTCACTTAATGCAGTTATGGATTTTTCGGATATGATGGTTTTGTGTATGGCATTTCCCAATATTATCGGACTGCTGATCCTTGCTCCTGAAGTAAGACGCGATCTGAAAGCCTACCGGCAAAAACTAAAAACAGGAAAACTCGGATAACCGGATTTTATTAAAGCAACAGTTTATTGCTGCCTTTAATCCGACTACAAGTTCTTTTTTAATGCTTTATGCTTTTTACTTTGTTCTTCCGGATAAAGGGAAGATAAATAAAGAAATCAGGTTTAAAAGGTATTTTCATGTTCAGTTCGTCTGATGATTTCGTTTTGCAGGTCTTCACCAAGATCATTGAAATAGTCGCTGTAACCTGCAACCCTGACAATCAGGTCGCGGTATTTTTCGGGATGTTTCTGGGCGTCTCTCAACGTTTCGGCTGAAACAACATTGAACTGGATATGATGTCCGTCAAGTCTGAAATAGCTGCGAATAAGCTGAGCCAGTTTGGCAATGCTCTCATCATCTTTAAAAAATGAAGGGGTGAATTTTTGGTTGAGTAATGTTCCTCCTGTACGTATATGGTCAATTTTGGAAGCTGATTTCAGTACGCCGGTTGGTCCGTTCCTGTCAGCTCCCTGAACAGGTGAAATTCCTTCTGATAATGGTTCTTTGGCTTTGCGACCGTCGGGTAAAGCATTGATTTTACTCCCAAAATAGACATGGCAGGTAGTAGGAAGCATATTGATCCGCGAATAACCGCCACGGGAATTCGGACGACCATTAACAGCATTGTAAAAGAGTTCGAAAACTTCTGTAGCGGACTGATCGGCGTAATCATCATCATTTCCGTACTTTGGCGTCTCATGGATTAAGGTAAATCTGAGGTCATCGTAACCGACAAAATTATTTTTGAGCGCTTCAAGCATTTTTTCCATTGTTACGGATTGATTGTCGAACACATGGTATCGCAAAGCGGTCAGACTGTCGGTTATACTTCCAAGTCCCACTCCCTGAATATAACTGGTATTGTATCGCGCACCACCGGCGTTATAATCACGTCCATTGGCTACGCAATCATCTATTACCAGTGAGAGAAATGGTGCCGGCAGATTATTGGCAATAACCTGCTCGATGATGTTATTCCCTCTGATTTTAAGGTCAATGAAATAACCAAGTTGCCGTGCATAAGCTTTCATCAATTCCGAAAAGCTTTTAAATGTCAGAGGATTGCCTGTTTTAAGGCCGATTAGCTTATTTGTTTGGGGGTCAATGCCATTGTGGAGGGTGATTTCGAGGATTTTAGCAAGATTGAAATATCCGGTCAGGAAATAGGCTTCAGTGCCAAAAGCGCCGGATTCGACGCAGCCGCTGGCACCACCGTTGCGGGCATCTGTGATATTTTTACCCTGTCTCATCAGTTCCTGAACAATGGCATCAGTATTGAACAAGGAGGGTTGTCCAAAACCGGTTTTTATTATTTTGACGGTTCTTTGTACAAAATACTCAGGATTTTTCTTACTGATTTGAACCATTGAACTGGGCTGAAGTAAGCGCATTTCTTCAATTACATCCAACATAATATAGCTGAGTTCGTTGACTGCATCAGACCCATCTGCTTTAACTCCCCCGAGATTTATCAGGGCAAAGTCGGTATAAGTGCTGCTTTCTAAGGCAGTTACACCTACTTTTGGCGGAGCAGGATGGTTGTTGAATTTTATCCAGAACGACTGAAGTAATTCAACAGCCTGATCTTTTGAAAGGCTTCCGTTACTAATTTCTGCTGCATAAAAAGGATAGAGATGCTGGTCAAGTCTGCCGGGATTAAAACTGTCCCATGGGTTTAATTCGGTAATTATCCCCACATGGATAAACCAGTAGTGCTGAAGAGCTTCGTGGAAAGTCCGGGGTTTGTTGGCCGGAACGTGGCGACAGATATTTGCCATGTTTCTGTATTCCGCCGCACGCTTGCTGTCATTTTCACTGTTTGCCAGTTGATCCAGCTCATCAGCATATCGTTGCGCATATTTAATAATTGCTGATGCTGCCATGTGCATTGCTTTCAGCTCTTCTCTTTTATCGAGTGCTTCGGGATCATGGAAAAAATTGAGTTGTGCGATAGAGGTTTCTATATCCTGCTGAATGTCAAGCATCCCTTTTTTAAAGATTTTTTCACCCCCTGCGGTATGACCTGGTGCCCGCTGTTCCTGAAATTCAGTAAATACTCCTGCTTCAAAAGCTTCGATCCATTCCGGCTGCATATTTGCCATTACTTTTTCCCGATTGGTTTTGCCTGTCCAAAATGGAATTATTTCGTTGCGATAAGCTTCCCGGACATCTTCATCAACTACGTACGGAACTTTCGGACGGGAATGGAGTAATTCGAGGTCAGTAAGGGAATGCAGACAAACTTCAGGATAAGTAGGAGTAGCTTTGGGAGCAGGTCCACGCTCACCGACAATTAATTCTCCTTTATTAATACAGATTTTTTTGTGGCTTAAAATGTAATCGAACGCCATTGCCCGTTTTACAGGTTGTGATACTTGCTGTGCCACATTGGTTTTAAAGAATTCAGTGAGGAGAAGTGCTCTTTCTGCCGATATTCGGTTTGTCGCATTCAGGCTGTTTTCCCTTAGCTGTTTTATTCGGTTGTTCATGGGATTATCCTCCAATTTTAGTTTTAAATCCTTGGTTTTCAAACAATTCTTTAAAGAAAGTTAAGTTTTCGTTTTTTACTTTAACTGATGGTAACATGACAAATGGTTTACCCAGTCTTTCATATTTTTTTATGGCCATTTCGTGATAAGGCAACAGATTGATTTCTAATATGTTTTTAGCTAATTCTTTCAAAAGATTAGCAGTTTGATTCATCACTTTTTCTGAGTCATTAAACCCCGGTACAACAGGTATTCGGATGATAATTTTTGTTTTTTGTGCAGATAACCATTCCAGATTTTGAAGAATCAACCGGTTGTCGGCCCCGGTATATTTTTTATGAATTTGAGGATCAGGATGTTTAAGATCATAAAGAAAAAGATCAGTAAATGGAAGAATGGCTTCAAAATGCGCCG
>RZYY01000109.1 GCA_009930115.1 Sphingobacteriia bacterium
TAATCCTGAATTATCAAAAGAAGGCAGCACTGTGTTGATTGACTATGAGCGAACAAAAATTGTTGTCAGTGATTTATTTTTCAAACGCAAGGAATTTATCGATGTTAAAAAATCAATTGGTAAGGCAAAATGGAAGTTGTAACCGGTTTTTTTGTAATATTTTGTGGAACAGGACTGGATAACTTTTCGGGAATCCTTGCCATTCTTGTGTCTTGATTCGTTTGTCTATTCCATCCCGGACAATGATAAATTATCACTAGTGTCCGGAAAACTAACTGCTACTTGTAAATAACAATACAGATTTAAGGATCGTGCTGAGTTTATTCATACAGAAGTCGTTCAGAATCAATCAGCACCATCTGCTTAAATCACGTCCAATCAGCTTTTCAGTTTCCAAAATGTCATCATAAAAAACTTCGTTGATCAATTTAGGTTTTAAAGCTTCCAACTCATCTCTGGGAATCAGTTCACTGTTGTTTGCTTCATTTAGCCAGTATTTAATCCATTTTCTGACTTTTTTTGATGGGATCATTTTTTTGAAAAACTGGTTAACCGGATGCGCAGTATTCAATACCCGGTCAAAATTTGCCGAACGCATTTTCGCTGTTGGCATTGTTTTGATGCTTACAACAACATCTTCGTAATCTACCCCTAAGAATTTCTGAATTTGTCTTATCGTTCTTTTCCGATTTTCAGCAAAATCTTCTTCAAAGAGCACTATTTTGATGTTTTCCTTAGGGAAAAATTGATTATAATTCCTTAACTGAGAGGCATAAAAGCCACGATCAAGATAGCTGGTAACACGGTCAAAATTAATCCCCTTTTGCAGGGATTGAAGATTTGTTGTAATGGCCTCAGTAAACGAACGTTTTTCAAATCCGTTAGCCAGCATCATTTTGTAATGAGAAAAAGCTCTTTCTGCGGGGTTGCGCAAAAGAACAATAATCCGCATTTTTTCACCGAGCATGGTATAGATACGTGCTGCTACTTCCGGATAAAACAGATAGGATGGCGACGCCTCCCCTATTGCTTTGGCATTTCCGGCATCTTTGAAATATTGAGCATAAAACTCAAGCCCCTTATTTACCTGATCGTCATGATCGAAAAAATGTAGCTCCTTTTGGGGGGGTAAATATATCTGGCTGTGCTGGTTGAGTATGTCAAACAAAGAGGTTGTGCCTGCTTTCATCGTGCCAACTATCAGAAAATTAGGCAGAATAAGACATCCTTTTCTATCATTTTTCATCATACTCTTTCATTAAATAAGGCACATCAATCAGTTACCAAAACTAAGAATTTTGTGGAAAAACTATTTTTGAAAAGTTTTATGAAAGGCTTTTTAATATGCTGAAGAATATTATGCAAGATCAACTTACCCGGCTTTTAAAAACCATCCGGTTGAGCAACCCCGGCTTCGTTTTTCTTCTCAGTTTGCTCATTTTTTTTGCAGATTCTGTTATTAACTATTTTGTTCGGATACCTCTATTTGTTTCGTGGTTAATGTTATTGCTCCCTCTTTTATGGCTGGAAATATGGTCATCAGGCCGGAAAAGCAGATTTTTGTTTATATTTGTTCTGATTTTCTTGATATCATTTCTCATCAATTTATTTCTCAGAGGTTTTTACAGAAACAACCTTTCCGACCTGGTTTTCATCCTTGCTTTTCCAACGGCTTATTATTATTACCAGACATACAAGGAAAAGCTTGGCATGGATAAAATCCAAATCTTTTTAGTTATCGTTGTCCTGATGTTCAGCTTCACTTTTTTTGGTGTAAATTCAACAAACAATAATCGGTCACAGGAAATAAAATCAGAATATTCCACTGAGCTAAAAAGAGTGATAAAAGATCCACAAAGCAAGTGGAATCATCTTGAAACCAATCGGTTATATCACTGGGGGCTATTCAGGATTCCGCACATTGCTGCTTATTTCATGGGGTATCTGATGTTTTTTTATGGACTGTTGTATCAACAACAGAAGAAAATCCGGTGGCTGATACTTTCGCTGGTTTTACTATTTTTTATGTTTTACAGCGGTGTGAGAACTTATATTGTTGCAAGTGCTTTTGCCTGCTTTTTTTATTTACTCAAAAAAAAATACTGGATTACTTTATCTGCATCAACCTGCCTGGTTTTGCTTATGCTGCTGTTCAGAATAAAATTGCATGAACTCACTGTTAATACTTTCCTTCATCCTTTCACTGCATCCATGATAACACTTGTGGATAATTTTGACAAGTTTTCACGGGTATTGATATGGCGCTCCTGGTGGATTGGATTCTCCTCATTTGAATGGCATGACCTTATGATCGGAAAATCTTTTCTTGAATCTATGCTTACAAATCTTAACCATCTTCATCTGGGAGAATGGTTTCATAATGATTTCCTTTCAATAGCTTTTTCTTATGGCATTCCGGCACTTTTCGTCTATTTGATTTTTCTGATAAAAATCTATCTTGACAATTCTAAAGAAATCCGTCGCCATGTGATATTATTTCTTGCTTTCTGGTCTTTTATCTTTTCAGCATTTATCAATGGTGGTTATTATTATTTCCCAGTATTTTATCTTTTCATATTCCTGATAATGATCAGAATGGAAAGAGAGAAAACTCATAAAACAATAGCCGTTCAGCTAAAATAATTTACTTTTTCAAGTATCTTTTTAATTGTTTTAAAATAAACCTGTCTTCATCATCGGGCCGGAGAATCCATATAACTAAAATGAAAATTGCAGTAAACAATACCATTCCGCCTGCTGCCCCATAAACTGTGACAGAATTGAAACTATGATTTAAACTTAAAACAATTACCGCTGAAAGAGCAGCAGCAATAACCGGTTTTACGAAACTTGAACGGAAGGGATGAATTTTCTCCAGATACCAAATTTCACAAATCCTCAGCAGATTTACAAGAAATACCGCCGCAGCAATTGCGAATGCGGCACCTTTTGCTCCATATACGGGGATCAACATAAAACTGAGTAAACTAACCAGAAAAAAACTAACCAGTGAATTTACAAAAGCCATTTGAGGTCTTCCGCTCATAATCAGAAGATTGCCGGCAAGACCTACTCCGGCATTAATGAGCTCACCGGTCATCAGAATTATAAGGATTATCTTCCCAGCTTTAAACTCAGTCCCGAAAATTTCAAGAAACGTATTTGAATACAAAAACAAAATAGAGAAAACCATCAGCGCTGACGAAAATATCCACTTGGTAATTGTTTTGTTGAGCTGATTGATCATTCTGCTATTTTTAAGTGCAAATTGCTCAGCCATAACCGGAGCAAAAATCAATTGGAAAGCACCAAGTGCAAAGCTCACCAAGAGTGAAATTTTAAGCGCCACATTAAAAATGCCTATCTCAGAATTGCTTAAATAAAATCCCATAACAAAAACAGGTATCCATCGTACAGCATTATTAAGCAACTGATTGAAAAACAACGGTGTGGAAAAACGCCAGAGCTCCCCGGATGCATGATCAGCTTTTTCTGTTTTGTATCTGCTCAGATAGATTTTGTTGAGAAAAAACCAGGCAAAGAACAAACCTGTAATACCGGTGAAAGTGAAAACCCAAACAAGCCCTTTGAGACCATAATCCATTTGCAACACAAAAACCGCTAAAATTAAGAATTGTAAAGGATTGATGACATTGGTGACTAAAACTGATTCACGAATTTTCTTCAGGCCATTCAGAGCAGAAACTGCAACCAATGTCATTGTAGTTATCGGAACAGATAAAAGCAAAATTCCTAAAAGGGGGCTCAACTCCGGACGATGGAACAAACGGACAGAAATCATTTTGTTGAACATGAATCCTGCCACAACAAGAAAAACAGACGTTACTAATAAAGCTTTGAAAGAATAATTTATGGTGCCTTTTATCCGGGAATGATTTCCTACGGCATGTTGAAATGAAACAGTGCGAACAATAGTCAGCCCAAATCCGAAAGAAGCAATCATCACAAAGATCTCAAGAACCCGTGTAGACAGCACATATAACCCATATTGATCAGCACCGAGCGATCGGGTTATCACTGCATTGGTGATAAATGACAGTATCAGCAGAAAAAAAGAGCCAAAGGCTGTAATACCAGCCTTTTTAGTAATTCCTGCCAGTTTTTTCAAATAGAGATCATCCCTTTTTTCATCAATTTGTTTGCAATTTTCTTTATTCATCCTTTAAGCGCTTTTTCAACCTCTTAATCTCCGTCTTGAATGCCGTTGATCTTTCCTGTTCAGGAACGCTTTCGAGCAGTGACAAAAAAGTAGATACATTCAATGATCTGCCATAATAATGTCGAAGAACTTCAAGGTATTTGTCGGAAGAATGATAGATGTGTGCTGCACTGTCATATAATTGCACTGCTTTATCTGTTTTTCCTTCAACCTGAAATAATTCTGCTTTTTTTAGAACTTCATCAAGTATAGCCTTTCGAACTGCCTGTAAATTTTGTTTTATCGTTTCGTCGCGCTGGTCAGGCTTTATTTTCTCAAGCGTATTGAGTGTATTCCGATAATCCTTCTGCTGAACAAAAAGTGTTGCTTTTGCTTCAAGGGATTCCCGGTAAGTTGGTAAAATATCCAGCGCTTTGTTCAGATATATCATAGCACTGTCAATTTGCCCCAAACGGCTATAAACGATGCCAATATTGTGCAAAACAGTAATTTTGTTAGGGTGCGCTTTAAGAGCTTCCACATAGGACTGCAAGGCATCATGAGTTTTATTCAGACCTGAAAATGCCAGTCCTTTGTACCATTTTAGCGGAGTGGCTTCAGGGTCAAGATTTCGGGCCCATGATTCAGACTTTGAGATCAGCACATTCAACTGTTTCCAGTCTGAACGGGCAAGTGCAACTCTTGATCCCGTCAGCCACCTGTCCGATCTGATAATTTCCATACTGTAGATCACAGGGAAAAAAAGTAAAAGAATCAAGAGTAACTTTATACTACTTTTTCTTTTTTCGACTGAAGAAACGATATTACTCTTTAAAAACAGAACTACTGCAATTGACGAATACAAATAGAAAAATATCTGTTGATTGATTCTTTCGTAAGGGAACGAAAAAAGCGATGCGACATGATAGGCAATCAACCCGCCTCCAGTCAGCAGAGCCAGGTATCGCAATTTTAAATCCCCGGATTGGAAAAATGATTTGACCAAATACCATATAGACAGTAGAAAAATACAAATATAACAAAGGATTCCGGCCAATCCTTTTTCAGCGAATATCCAGAGCAAATCATTATGCGGTCTGATCCAGTTCAATTGTTTACTCTCAAATTGCATATTCTGATAATAATCTGCTACATGCAGCTTCCAGTTACCTGACCCTACACCGGTAAAAGGATGGTCAGCAATCATTCTTGCCGTTGCACGCCATATTTTCAACCTGTAAATATTGTTGTCAGCATTGGGATTGGTAATGCTCTTCAGCCTTGCAAAATGGGAATGTGGATTACCGGCTGGAAGTAAAATAACAGCCATTGTACCAGTTATGATAATAGCAATGGTTACACCAGCCAGTATATTGCGCTGTCTGGAGGTAATAGCGAGTTTTTTGTAATTTGTACTAATAAATCCAATAACAACTACTACTGAAAAAATGATTGCCGTCCAGACAGATCGTGTATTTATCACTGTTATCATCAGTAGTGCTGAAATTAAACCTGTAAATGCCATCCTGCGCCATAATCCTTTGAAAATGAAAGCGCCATATAATACAAAGGGTAACATCAGCATCAGGTTAATTGAATACTGATTTTTGTGCGCCATCAATCCTTTTACCTGATAGATAACATGACGTCCATCAGGCAGAAAATTTTCATTCGAAAATATTACATACCGTAATAATTGATAAAGTCCAACCCCAACTGCAATCAAAGAAGCAACAATTATAAAGCGGGAGATGATTTCCGGCCATTTGGCACTTTTCATTAAAGCAGCAATCGTAAAAAGTGTGAAAATGAAGAATGAGAGTGTTTTAGCAATATCAAAAAAAGTCTCTTTTGGATTGATAGCATAAATTGCCGTAAGTACAGTTACCAACACAAAAACACCCATGAACCATATCAACAGGTTATTCCATGCTTTTAGCGGGAGGTCATGAATTTCTCCTCTGACGAACATCAACATTCCAAAACCCATTAAAAACAGACTTAAAACCAACAGCCTGACCGGCTGAACACCATCCAGTGTCCCTCGAATGAGAATGATGGGAAGAAGAATAAAAACGAATACTGAGTATACCTTTACCAAAAATTCTGAATTCGAAGAAGAAACATGAAAGTCCTTTTTGCTTTTTTTGTGTTTTGAGCTCATATTACCTTTTAAAAAAACGTTTAAGTATTTTCGATGGATTCACCATAATAGCCAACGCCAGACTGAAATACGCTGCTATCGGATTATCTGTTATCTGAAATTTTCTGTAATTCTTTATATACCAGTAATATAACATCACCCGCAAACGAGAAGTTTTCGTACCAAAAATTTCATCCCTGAACTGAAAAGTTTGTTTTATCCCCTCAAACTTCAGGCTACTCACAATGCTTTCCGGATGAATCCGCATGAAATATAAAACATCTTTCAAACCTGCAAAGATATGACCATCGCGGACCATTCTGGCTAAAATTTCATAATCCTCTCCCGGGAACAATGGCTGGTAGCGATAGTTGCGGTAAACTTCTCCTCTGACAAAAACAGTAGGATGCTGAACCCCGTGCCCGCCTTTTTTGAAAGTCCGAACAATTTCATGGTGCTCAGTTGGAAAATTTGAGACATTTATAGACTTTCTTTTTTCGCTGAAATAAAGTACATTACAACCAAGAACATCAACTTCAGGGTGCTTTTCCATGAAGCTGAGCTGGCGTTCAATCTTTTCAGGATGCAACAAATCATCCGGATCAGCACGCATAATAAATTTTGATTCAGCGTATTCAAGTGCCTTGTTTAATGCGGCAGTGAGGCCACGGTTGGATTCAAAGAAAATTGCTTTCAGAAACTTCAGGTCATTATAGCTCTTCAGCAGTTCACGCGAATTATCGGTTGAACCGTCATCTACAATAATCAGCCTTGCTGGCTGGATTGTAGAATTTAAAACACTCTGAATAAATTCCTCAAGATATCTGCCGTTGTTGTAATTTGGAACAATGATGCTAACATCTGCGATCTGTTTTTCAGTCATTTTTTGCAGGATATTATGTTTAGCAACAGAGAACTGATAGATGCCAACGGAAGCAAATAAATTATCCGATGGCTTTTAAAACATATTTTAGCCAGGCGATTGAAAATCACCTTTCGAAGCTCTGATTGAGCCACCAATCGGCTTTGGCAATTTGCAGAGGTAATTTCATGTAACAACGCAACAGCGTTTTTCAAAGAAAAAGAATCAGTGAAAAGATCATCATTTTTAATACTAAAATAAGCCCGGAATTTGTATTCATCCATTTTGATCCCAAGTTCAGAAAAAATGTATCTGGCAATTAATTGTTCCTGAATCCTCATTTTTGAAAAAGCAGGATTTGAGCTGTTGGCTTGATGAATACGATACTTTACCAGATAATCAGGGTAATTAAATAAATGATACTGTTTGGCCATATCGTACCACAAACGATAATCCTCCACCAGATCAAAACCTGCAGCATAACCACCAGATGGTATAGCTTCCCTTCGCATCACCATTGCCGACTGGACAAAGAAATTTCTGAAAAGCAAAATCGACAGAATTCTTTCAGGTGGAGCATTAAGTTTCCATTTTTTTTTGAGCAGATTACCTTCTTTATCAATCATCAACACCCATGAACCAACAGCACCAAGGCGGGGATTTTTTTTTAAATAATTGATCTGAAGTTTGAATTTTTCCGGCAGCGCAACATCATCTGAATCAAACGGAGCAATGAACCTTCCACTTGCAACGTTCAGCCCTTTATTTCGGGAAAAAACGATTCCCTGGTTGCTTTCATTATGAAGTATTTTTATCCGTTTATCCCTGAATGTACTCACAACCTTAACACTTCCGTCCTGTGATCCATCATCAACAACAATCAGTTCAAAATCCCCGTAGGACTGACCAAGCAAACTTTCAACTGCTTCTCCTACGTATCTTTCATTGTTAAACAACGGCATTATGATGCTTAGTTCAGGGTTTCGAATCATTCGTTTAGTTATTAAGCTGAAAAACTGGTTTAGCACAAAAAAACATAAAAAATGTCATTTCATATCTTCGGTATTTTTTTGAGACAGCAATTTTTCAAAAAGTGCCAGATATTCATCTACAACTTTCGACCAATTGTATTTCAGTTTTATGCGAATAAGATTATTAGCAATAAAAGTTTTCTCCTGCTCCTTTTCAGCCATCATATTGGTAAGAAGAGTTATATCCCCGGAGGTGGCAAAATAATAAGCGTTTTCCCCCAGCACCGATCGGTTGAACTTATTGTCATGTGCGCAAACAGGAGAACCAGCAGCCATGGCTTCAAGCAGTGAAGGATTTGTCCCACCGGCAGAATGACCATGAAAATAGAGTCTGCAATAATGCCTGAGATTGTTCAGCAGATCAATATCGTAAATTGCTCCCAAAAACTTTATTCGTTCTTCTTTAAATTTTTTTCTGAGATACTGGCCGTATTTGTTCTGATCATTACCAACAATTATTAGCGGAAGTCTGATTGCGGCATTTAACACTCCGTTGATGATCGTTTCAATATGATTGTCAGGTTGCATACGCGCAATGACCAGGAAATATTTGCCGGGTTCTAATTCCATGGACTTCAATAATCCGGGTTGCGGATTGTTAAATATTTCAGCACCATAAGGAATAAATATTGAAGGAGCATTGTAAGTAGTTAACAGATAATCACGAACAGGCTCAGCATCAGCAATCAATGCATCACTATTACTTACTGCAAGTTTTTCGGCAAATTTCAAAAACCTGCGAACCGGACCAGAATACTTTGCGCGCTGCCATTCCATTCCATCCATGTTGGTAATCACCAAAGTTTTTTTTGGGAGCAGCCAATACCACACAGAGCTTGAAGTGTAGCCCAGTTGCAACAGAATATCAAATTCTCTTTTTCGGCTGTCAAGAATACAATTAAAATCATAAAAAAACTGCCCTGCAGCACCCATCTTTATTTCCGGATCGTAACAATGGATCAGCTTTACACCTTTCCATTCAGGTTTTTGATAAACATGATTGTGAGATGTATAAACCCACACATCAGCTCCCCGTGCAACCAGTTCAGGAGCTAGTGTTGAGGCAAACTGTTCAAATCCACCGTAATGATTTGGTATTCCACGGGACCCAAGAATTCCGATTTTCATGATTTAATTATCAAGTCATGGCTATGATACGCTGGCATCGCATTATTGCTGATGGCAAAAATAGGGTATTTCGCCCAAAACAGCTTCCTGCCAAATGCAGATAATCATATTTTCTTCACCAGAATAGCAGGAATGAAAACAGAAACTCTGGATAGACAATAGATTACTCTCAGATAACTTACTCCCCGGATTGTTTCCAGAATCTCTCAGCATACATTAGTTTAAAAATCTGATCAGGAATTTTGAATGCTTCGGAAAATCATTTTTTATACAGGCTGAACCGTTTCGAAGCGAGTTGTTTCCGTCCATGATACAAGATCAACTGATACTGACCAGGTTCGCGTTTTTCAGGGGAAACTGAAACAGAGCTGTTCAAATGTATTGTTTCGGTTTTTGGTTCAACTGAAAATTTCTTTTTAAAAAAGGTTTTTCCTTCAGGATTTACCCATTCAATTGAAAACGTGAGGGTTTCATCGTCCCAAACAGGCAAATTTGAAAGTGTAATTAAGGACTGTACGCTGCTTTTGCGTCTGATCGCGAAGACCGAATCTACTGACTCAAGCAGGTTGGTGGATTTATTCAATTTACGCCCCAATTCAATTTTGGCAAAAATATCGTCTTCATCCTCACGAAGCATGTTGATCAGCTCAAATGATTTTTCTGCTATCAGTTCGCGGAAATAGTAAATTCTCAAGTTGTAGGTTCCGGGAGATCTAATTTCGGGGTCAAGTGAAATTGAGCTGGTCATGAAGGTACTTGTATCTTTGGCTGTCATTATTATTGGCTTCAGAAAAAAAGATTTACCTTCAGAATCAATCCAATCAAGATGAAACATCAGATCATTATTCTGAATTAACGGCCTGTTTTTCAACTCAACAATGGCTGTTAGTGAAGCTTCTTTTTTAATTTTGAAAATATTTCCTGTGCCAAGCAGTTTCCCTGATTTTCTGCTTATTTTACGACAGAAGAGTACATCCGCCGAGATATCATCAGTAACTTTTGGAGGAAAAAAATGAGTGCGGTTTTCATCTTCCACGAATTTATTTTCCCGACTGGAGCATCCGTATAATACTGACAAGACGATCAAAATCAGAAATAATCCATCTCGTATTGTCCTATCTGATAATTTAGTGAAAGTCATTAAATCATTTGAATTAAATAATTATTACTCCGGCGTTTAATGCCATAAAACCATCTGCACAAAGGAAGCATAACAAGGAGCATCAGTACCAGTCCTATAAGTGCGGTATTTACACCCCCTTCCCTGTAATACTGGGGGAACAAGCGTGTAAATACTCCAAGAATGGCAAGATGAACACCATAAAAAAACATAGGAACTTTCCCGGGAATCGTGAAAATCACAAGCAATTTTGGAACTATTTTCCCAATAGCAATAAAAAATGTTACACCTAAAACTACCAATCCGAAAAACCAAAGGTTCATAAATAAACTTGGTGGATATTTCTGATCCACTAAAAATGAATACGAAAAAAAGTCAGAGAAAAGATCAATGTTTCCAAACCCTCGTTGCATCCTGATAAAGATTGCCAAACCAAAAGCACAACCGGCAATAGCAAGACCAGATAAGATTCTTTTTGTATCGGTTTCCCATAATTTAAGCCAGCCATTGGCCATAACTGATCCAAGCACAGCCATTGCAAACCAGGGAAGAACCGGATATTTGTTAAAATCACCGGCATCCACGAACGTCTGCATAACTACCCGTTGCCAAATTACAGTTGAATCATAATCAATATCCAGCAAAACAGCATGCAGTAACATAATAAACAATCCCACTCCCAATCTGGCATACCATTTCCAGCGGATAATCAGAGTAAGCAATATCATAGAAATACCAATGCTTGCAATAATACCAAGATGAAAAGGCCGAAATGTCTGAAAGCCTCCCCACGAAGAATTCACCCAGGTCATTTGAATAATAACAAGTAACAAACCACGCTGAATAAAATACCAACGTGCCTGCCAGTCTCCAATGCCTTTGGAAATCCTGCGATTGTA
>RZYY01000282.1 GCA_009930115.1 Sphingobacteriia bacterium
GTACCAATGGGGTGAGTTAATGCAGTATCAGTTTACATCGGGGATAAAAGGAATTTGTCCGCAGGGTTGGCATATTCCCACCGATTATGATTTGAAAATGCTGGAAGCTGTTGCTGACAGTCAGTTCGGTCTGAACAGCCCGGTGTGGGATGAAACCGGATGGCGTGGTTTTGATGCCGGAAAAAATCTTAAGTCAACCAACGGATGGACTCAGGGAGGGAATGGGATGAATAGCTATGGTTTTAACAGTCTTCCTGCCGGAATGCGGGAATATACCGGAAATTTTACCGGCCAGACTTCTGCTGCAGGTTTCTGGACATCAACTGCTTCAAGTGAAGGAAAAGCCTGGAACAGATTACTGGAGGCCGGTCAGGACATGTCAGGAAGATTTGAATCAGCTGACGGACAAGGGATGTCGGTAAGATGCGTCAGGGATTCCAATTGAGATTTACCTTGCAACTTCTTTTGTCATCTGATCCTCAAAATCATCATCAGGTTCCAAGGTCAATCCCAAGTTTTTGTTCAAGATATTTGAAGTACCAGTATAATTTCCAGTTGACTTCAACCCCGTAATCCACTGAGGGATCATATTCAATTTCGTATTCATAGGGTGGGCGGTACATTGCCTGTCGCACGCGGTTGTTCCAACTGACCACATACAACCGGTTTTTGAATCTGTAATAGTCGTTTTCGTGGTACCATACGGGACGACTGTTGGTAATCAGCCAGTTTTCAAATTCGGCATCGGACACAATCAATTCGTATTCGGTTGAATCGGTAGGTCTGATTCCGGTCGCAGTGCCTTGCGACTTGTCTGTTTCGGTTTGGGCAGAGATTGCCAGAGGAAAAATAACCAGAAAAAAGAAAAAAAAGCTTGTTTTCATTGTTGTTCAGGTTTTAATGTATCTGCATCATTTTAAACTGTTTAACCTTATGAAAGATTGCCTTTTGATGAATATTTTTTCATACTGTGTGAGAGGTTGTGGTTTTCGCTGTAAATTGTGAAAATGATTCGAATCCGTAAAAATCTCTGAAAACATCAGTTTGCCGAAAACTGGTTAAAACTTCCATGATTTACCTGAAGAGTATCCCGAAAATAAGTAGTTTTGCAGCAAATTTTAAAACACATTTACAATGGATATATACGAAAAATTTTCCAACATGGGGCCGTTGGGCAGGTTTCATCGCGAAAGCTTTGGCTACTTTATGTTTCCCCGTCTTGAAGGTGAGATTGATGCACACATGGATTTTATGGGGAAAAAGCGGCTGGTATGGTCGTTGAACAATTATCTGGGTTTGGCCAACCACCCCGAGGTTCGTGAGGCAGATGCTAAGGCCGCTGCCGACTGGGGGCTGGGCTATCCGATGGGTGCACGAATGATGTCGGGGCACACGGTGCATCACGAACGTCTTGAGCGTGAACTTGCCGCATTTGAACATAAAGAGGATGCTTATTTGCTTAATTATGGCTATCAGGGAATGGTGTCCACCATTGAAAGCCTGGTCAGCCGTCATGATGTAATTGTTTATGATTCTGAAGCTCATGCTTGTATTATAGACGGATGCAGGCTTCATTTCGGAAAACGTTTTGTTTATCCGCACAACAATATCGAAAACCTGGAAAAAGAACTTGAACGCGCATATAATCAGGCAAAACAAACCGGAGGAGGCATTCTGGTTATTACCGAAGGAGTTTACGGCATGTCTGGTGATCTGGGTAAACTACGCGAAATTACTGCCCTGAAAAAGAAATATCCTTTTCGCCTTCTGGTGGATGATGCACATGGTTTTGGAACTATGGGACCAACGGGTGCGGGTACTTCAGAATTCTTTGGCGTAATGGATGAAGTAGATCTGTACTTCGGGACTTTTGCCAAAGCAATGGCCGGCATTGGCGGATTTGTTGCCGGCAAAAAGGAAGCTATCGAGTACCTGAGATACAACCTGCGTTCTCAAATTTTTGCCAAGTCACTTCCTATGCCGATGGTTTTCGGTGCATTAAAAAGGCTCGACATGATAAGAACACGTCCTGAACTGCGCGAAAAACTCTGGACCATCGTTAACGCCCTGCAGTCAGGCCTCAAAGCCAAAGGTCTTAATATTGGCAATACACAATCCCCGGTAACTCCGGTTATCCTCCAGGGAAATATTCCTGAAGCCACACACATAACTTACGATCTGCGCGAAAAATTCAACGTCTTTTGTTCTATTGTTACGTATCCGGTTGTCCCGAAAGGAGTTATTTTACTCAGATTAATCCCAACTGCTATGCACTCACTCGAAGATGTGGAATATACCATCACTGCTTTCGCCGAAATTAAAAATAAACTTGACGCCGGACTGTATCCAAAAGATCAAATGGTTGATGCC
>RZYY01000283.1 GCA_009930115.1 Sphingobacteriia bacterium
CTTCGGTATGTATGGGATGTGCCATAAAAATCAAAGTGGCGATCAAAACAAAAAACGGCATTTTTCTGAATAAAGCAGAAAGCAGGGCAAAAACAGCTATACCTGTAAATGCATATAATAATACATTCATCAGGTGCATTATCATCGGATTATTTCCATGAATTGCATTTTCCAGCGCAAAACTGATGTGTGAAAGCGGCCTGTAATAACCCAGATTTAGTCCTGAAGCTGCCCAGTAATTTTGGGTAAACAATTTCGGAATCCCATCCCAGCCTGCCTGAACCAATTTATGATTAACAATCTGTGGAAGATCATCCAGAGCAAATTCATGCGAAATGGTATTTCCATAAAGTATAAAAGCAAAAACAAAAGGCACCCAGATCAGGTATCCTATCACCGGATACTGCTGGCTTAAATCCGGATGCAAGCTTTGTCCATGCTTATGTCTGACGGTTTTTTCCTTTTTCATTTTCAGTAAAAGTTAATTAGCTGGCATAACGCTTCCTTCGAATGGCAGCTTGTACCAGCCCACACAGAATTATCAATACAACAGGAGCCAATACATTAAGAACCTGCCAACGAATGCGTTCTGAATCAATCTTCGTTTTGTTGAGCAACCTCAATTTCAATTCCCTCGACCTGATACTTATCAAACCAGAATCATCGGTAAGGTAATTCATCGCATTCAATATAAAATCTTTATTTCCAAACTGCTGGCCTGTATATTTATCATAGCCAAGTGGAAGCGGAAGATAATTTCCCTGAGACAATTGCATTTGATTGCGAATTACATCTCCATCAGCAAAAACGATCATTCGGGTCGGAAGACTCGCCTCGCGAAAATCAATATCTTCGTTTTGGGCTACTTCAGATGGTATTCTGTTTTTGTAAAGCGACTCAAATTTACCTTCAATCCTGGCTGCAACAGGAATGTACTGGCGATTGTATCTTCGGTCATCCACCGGCTGACCCAACATGTCAAGCGTGATTAAAACCGGAGCCCTTACAGTGCGCGAATATTCGGAGGATGCCAGTAAAACATTTTTTTCAACCTCAGCAGGAGATTTAACAAAATCCACACTACTAACAAATTCTGTTTTGATTGCATTCAGGTTTCTCACAATAGGATCGGTGGCAGATTGTGGTGTGATAATCGGGAAATAATACCACGGGAAAAAATCAAATTTTGGCTGATCCCCGATCTGACCGGTTTTTATCGGAATTTCAAGTGCTTTCAGATCCATTACCAGTTCGTTGTTAAGCCTGAAACCATATTTAAAAAACATATCTGTCAGATTCAGATCTTTTGCAGTTCCCATAGTTTCGCTGTTCAACTGCAGGCTGTCCATACTTGCAAAAACAGGATCGACAAGCCATAGTATCTTTCCGCCGCGCATGATAAACTGGTCGATAATAAATTTGTCTTTTTCGCTGAAAGCCGAGTCAGGCCCGGCAATGATAATTACCTCGTATTTATTGATTATACCTGTGTTTAGCGAATCTATCATTTTGCGTTCCGAAAGACTGTTCAGTTTACCATCAATCCTGATGCGCTCAACAACATAATAATCATTGAGTGCAGCTCTTGCATCAGCTGTCTGATTACGGTCAAATTCACCATGTCCTTCGATAAACGCAATTTTCGGTCTTCGCTGACTAACCAGTTTTCTAATTGCGTCAGCGATTGCAAATTCAAGATTTTCAACAGAGCTGTTTAAAATTTCATCCGGAGGAGTACCCCGCTGGGATGTCAGCAAGGAAAGCGCAATCTCTTTCCCTTTGTATGTAACAAGAGCACCCGGGAAAATGATTTTCTGCGAAGTACCATCAGCTGTACGAACCTGCAAATCAGTAGGCTCCAGACCTTTTTCCATGAGCTGTCGGTAAATCTTATTGCGTTCGTCAGCATCTTTGGTTTCAGCCGGATTGATAAAACGATATTCAATGTTTTGATTAAAAGCCCTGAATTCATTTATCATATCACGCGTTTCGCGTTCCAAACGCTTGAAACCTGCAGGAAAATCACCATGCAGATAAACCCTGAAAAACACCAGATCATCTATTTCAGAAAGCATTTGCTGAGTAGCTTCCGACAATGTGTATCGTTTTTCAGAAGTCAGGTCAAAACGGGTATAAACATAAGAGCCAATGATGTTCGCCAACACCACAACCAACAGCCCAAAAAAGAACTGCAACAGGTTTTGAATTCTTATATTTCTCCATGAGGTATTTCCCATCTTTTTCAATCTTTACCATTTACGACTTTCGATTGCCAGCCTGGTTGACATAATAAATACGGCAATTAAACTGATAAAATATATGATATCTCTTGTATCAATAACCCCACGGCTCATCGAAAGATAATGCAT
>RZYY01000284.1 GCA_009930115.1 Sphingobacteriia bacterium
TTCTTGACCATAAATTGTGTTTCCATTTGGTTTAATCCTTAAATTTAACAATGCTTTTTACTTTTGCATTATCGTTTACACAATTTAGTGGATAGTGCCTCTATTTTTTTTGCCAAAAATCATTGGGCCTGGGCATTAAAGCCTTAACTGTGTTTTTTCTCGTCGAAACTTATCCTGTGGTCTGAATTTACGGCAGTATTATAAGTTGGCGGAGCGGAAAGAGAATGACTGATGCCTAATTGGTATGCGTCAAGTCTCTGGTTTTTCCATTTTTATTAAAGTAGTTTTTGCACTACGTCATGTTTTGACGTTCGGGGTTATTATTTTGGCCCATGCTGGATATTTAATGAATACAGAGAGACATTGTACGGAACTTTGTATTTCCATCATTGCCTTTTTGACCGATAAGGAAATTTAAGTATAGTTTTTAGTTGGTTAAGAATATGATTTTTTTTCTACAGTGTCTAATTAGCAGACAATACGTCAATATAACTGACATTCAATTAAATGTCATTTTATTTTTATTATTTTTGATCAAACCTGTCATTTATCCGAAAAAAATCGATTTTCAAGACATTAACCACCAAATATATTAAGTTATGAAAAAGCTATTTTTGATTTTTACCGGACTTGCCTTGATGTTGACTTCTTGCGAACCGCAGGATGCAATGGATTTAGACCACTTCACCCAAGCACAAATTGATGTGTTACAAGTATTGAATGGGACATTCATCGTAGACGGGAATACTGAGGATCAATTAATAATTTTAGAAAAGTATAATCCCCCAAGAGAATCTTTGGTGCTTGATCTTGTCACAATTTTAACTCACGGCAAAATTAGAATACCTATGCCCGAAGAAGAAAGTGCATATACAGCATATCTTGATTGCTATTTTGTTGTTTCAGAAGACGGTAATACTATTACTCTGATTACTGTTGGGGAAGTACCTCTTGAATTAGTTTTCGATTTTGAATTAATTTCAAATACTTCATTCAGAATGAGGCTAAACGAAGACGGAGATGTTGGTGATTGGTTAACATTTACCAAAATCTAGAAACATACAACAAATATGAAAAGGGTGCCGGCTATAGCACCCTTTTTGTTTTTACTCTGGTGTAGAAGATTTTTATGGGGTTTCGCATATAAACAGCAAGTGATTCAGTCATTAAGACTTTGATTTCGGACGGTTTGGGTTTGATTTCGGTTGTGAGTGGTGTTTCAGTTTGCTGTAACTTGTTGGTTTAGATTGAAAATACTTGAAAATAATCATCGAATCTTTTAACTTTACAGATTGCTGCCCCAAGATGCAGTGATCACACCACCCTGTTTAATCTATGAGTACGATTGTATAATGCTATTTATGTGCCACATACTATAATGTCTCTAATGATTAGGCTACAGCTACGATCAATAACAAACAAACGATTATGATACCTGATTACCAGTCATTGATGCTTCCGTTGCTTGAAAAGTTAGCGGACAAGAGAGAACATGTTTTTAGGGATTTGGTGGAAGAATTGGCGGAAGATTTTAAGGTGAGTGAAGACGAAAGAAAGGAGTTGTTGCCAAGTGGCACACAGCGGATCTTTGATAACCGGGTGGGTTGGGCTCGGACGTATTTGAAGAAGGCCGGGTTAATCGAGTCACCCAAACGAGGCATCAGCGTCATTACCGAAGAGGGCCTCGGCGTGCTTAAAAAAAACCCCGAGCATATCAATATTGCCTTCCTGAAGCAATATACCTCCTTCTTAGAGTTCATCAACCTAAAACCGGAAGACAGCACGGACGTTCAGGTGGAAGAGATCACCAAGGAAACACCGGAAGAAAGCCTGGAGGGTGCTTACCAGCGGTTAAGAAAATCGCTTGCCCAGGACTTGCTGAACAAAGTGATCGGATTGCCACCTTCTTTTTTTGAAAGACTTGTTGTTGAGTTGCTGGTGAAAATGGGCTACGGAGGTTCCATAAAAGATGCAGGAAGAGCTATCGGCAAAAGTGGAGACGAGGGAATTGACGGGACCATCAAAGAAGATAAACTCGGCCTGGACATCATTTACATCCAGGCGAAACGTTGGCAGATTGGGAATTCTGTGGGAAGGCCTGAGATTCAGAAGTTTGTTGGCGCACTGGCCGGTCAGGGTGCCAAAAAAGGGATTTTCATAACGACCTCCTCGTTCACGAAGGAGGCCAGAGACTATTCGCCAAAAAACGAAACCAAGATCGTGTTGATTGACGGGGAAAGGCTCGCTCAGTTGATGATTGATCACAACATTGGGGTTTCTACGTCCAATGTCTATGAGATCAAGAAGATAGACAACGATTATTTTGGGGAGGAGTAGGA
>RZYY01000285.1 GCA_009930115.1 Sphingobacteriia bacterium
TTTTTATCCCTTACGACCTCAAGCTCGTATTCCTTCCACCCCAGTACGGACTCCTCAATCATTATCTGACGGATCATGCTTGCATCAAGGCCTGACTTTGCTACAACCTCAAGCTCCTCTGGATTGTATGCAACCCCTCCTCCTGTACCTCCAAGGGTGTAACTTGGCCTGATAATCACAGGAAAGCCTATTTTTTGTGCAGTTTCCCTTGCTTCGTCCATGGAATGGGCAAATCCGCTTTCAGGAACCCGAAGCCCGATTTTATTCATGGCTTCCCTGAAATTTTCCCTGTCTTCAGCCTTTTCAATGGCTTCAACGGATGCACCGATCAGCTCAACATTGTATTTTTCAAAAACACCTTTTTTGGCCGCCTCGATTGCAGTGTTAAGTCCGGTCTGGCCTCCTATTGTGGGAAGAACTGCATCAGGCCTTTCCCTTTCGATAATTTTTTCCAAAATATCTGCATTAACCGGCTCGATATAGGTTTTATCAGCCATCTCAGGATCAGTCATGATTGTTGCAGGGTTGCTGTTAACAAGAATAACTTCATATCCTTCTTCCCGCAGTGCCTTGCATGCCTGGGTTCCTGAATAGTCAAATTCACATGCCTGTCCTATGACAATGGGACCGGCCCCTATTATCAAAATTTTTTTAATATCAGTTCTTTTGGGCATAACCCTTAACTTTTCCTTTTATTGTTCTTTTTTTTTAAAATCATCTATCATTTTTTTGAAATCTGAAAAAAGACCCGAAGCGTCATGGGGTCCGGGAGATGCTTCAGGATGGTGCTGAACGCAGAAAAGCGGAATTTCTTTGTGTCTGAAACCTTCAAGAGTATTGTCATTTACATTTATGTGGGTTATCTCAAGCTTATCCTTATCAAGACTTTCCAGATCAACTGCAAATCCGTGATTCTGAGATGTTACTTCAACCCTTCCGTCTTCTCTTTTTACAGCCTGGTTTGCACCTCTGTGTCCAAACTTGAGCTTAAAGGTTTTTCCTCCCATGGCAAGGCCAAGAAGCTGATTTCCAAGACATATTCCAAAAATTGGCTTAAAACCTATGAGATTTTTTATTGTTTCAACTGCATAGGTTACAGGTTCGGGATCTCCCGGGCCGTTTGAAAGAAAAATTCCGTCAGGATTAAGATTTCTTATTTCATCTGAAGTTGTAAAAGCCGGAACAGCAAGAACTTCAAAACCTTGTGCCTCAAGAAGCCTCAAGATATTGAACTTTATACCAAAGTCGAAGGCACAGATTCTGAATTTGTCTTTTGATTTCCAGATCTTTTCACCTGCATCCAGGGAGTCAGCAAATATTTTGCTGTTGTTTTCCCAGAAATAGGGTTTTTTTGTTGTAACATTTTTTACAAGATCACTTCCTGCCATTGAAGGAATATTTTTTGCCTTTTCAACAGCTTTTTCAGGAGAATCAATTTCAGAAGTGGAAATAAAAGCACGCATGGACCCGTTTTCCCTTAAATGAAGGGTAAGTCCCCTTGTATCAAGGTCGTGAATTCCCATAATATTTTGTGACTGAAGATAATCTGAAAGGCTTTGTTTTGATCTGTAATTACTTGGATAGTCCTGGTATTCACGGACTATAAATGATGAAACCTGAATTTTGTCTGACTCAACATCCTCTTCGTTAACACCGTAATTTCCAATAAGAGGATATGTCATAACAACCATCTGCCCATTGTAGGAAGGATCTGTCAAAACTTCCTGATAACCTGTCATTCCTGTATTAAAAACCACTTCTCCAAGAGGTGCTTCCGTATAGGGCATGCTCAGCAATTGAGTCTTATCGGGAGCAGCTTTTCCAAACCCATTCCCCGCAAACACTGATCCGTCTGAAAGAATTAATAGCACATCTGGCACAAAACCGTCCTCCGGTACACTTATAATATCATCCAACTGCACATTCTGAACCTCGCAGCACTTGGCATCATGGTCAAAATATGTGTCAACCTCTTCGCCTGAATAAGTACTATCTGAGAAAGCTCCGTTTCCGTTTATAGATCTACCTGCAACGATATGACCGTTCCCGCCACCATCGAAGTTAAATGTGTAGTTTGTGTTGGAAAAGCTAAACCTTGCGGGGCTTTCTATTCCGAGTACTGCGCCGGTGCTTGAACCGAATATACTTACAAGTTGGTCATATGTTTTGCCTATCAGCTTCATCTGTGAGCTGGCAACTATTGCTTCACAAATCTCCTCGTCAGTGGCTGCATTTCCAGCGAAAAGCAATTCAGGATTGCTTGCTTTTATATACGAAAATGCTTCGTCATAAACGGTGTATGCTCTGTCGATACATTTACACATATCAATAAATT
>RZYY01000286.1 GCA_009930115.1 Sphingobacteriia bacterium
TGCCAAATCTGAGAAATTTCAACCTTTTCGATGTAAGGACAGAAGTTATCAATAATGATTTGTCTTTGAGGATTATTGTTGCCTGGATAGGTTTCATTTTGAACAGTTGTCATTTTTGCCAATAAATCATATTTCCCGTCGGGGTAACGTGCTAATTTATTGACAGGGGCAAAAACCAGTGGCGTGCCCGGCACATGATTATCTTGTATTCTTGTGTATATGTCTGAAAAATAATGCAGGTCAAAAGGCTGTGGACGAGTAGGGTTGGTGCTTGCACTTGAATATGCATATGGCAAAATACCTGTTCTGGTTATGCTGCCGTCAAACTCCAGGGTATTGTAAGCAATATCTGCCCGATTGTCACCAGTATTACCCGGAGGGTTGTTGTTGGTAGGATAAATGGTATTGCCATTGTGCCTGCCACCATACAATATTTTGCTCTCCAAAACATGGCCTTGTACTAATCTGTAGGCATCTGCCTGCTCATAGTTATGCTTAATAAACAGGCATACACTATCTGTATCTTTAACTGTATTATCGTAAGTGCTGGTGTTACCGGCGCCTTCCACGAGGTCTTTTACAATTATTGATGCACGAAAATCTCCCGGAAAAAAAGTGCTGCTGCCTATGGGTGTAAGGTTATGCAAGCCATTATTGCTTGTTTCCTCCCCTTCGATGCGGATTTGATAGCCTAATTGCGGATACTGAAGCAGTTGAAACGGATTCCTGCAATTAGCAGCACGCTGGAATTGCTCCATATTTCCAGGGTCGTTTGGATTTTGAAACAAATATAAGTGAATATGAGGAGTAAAGCTATTTGGATAATTACCCGACCCACCAATAGGCGCAATTTGTTGGTGCGCGTCAACTCTCTGGGTTACATTATACACTTGCCCCTGATATGTTACAGTGCCCGTAATAGGACCTATTGCAATTCGTGGATATGCATTCAAATCAAGTATTGCAAGGTTTTGTGAAGTGCCGTTCATAGTTAGTAAAACAAAATCCCCTGAAACAATTCCATTGGTTCCGATTTCCTGGTTGTTGAAAATATGCCCATAGCCAAAGTTATGATTATTTGTTTGGAAATTTGCTTCATCCCAATTTCCGCCCTCAACAACCAGAACTTTATACCTTTGGGTGGCTCCATTGAATAATCTTGTCACTTTGCCAGATGTGGGTGACAAAATTCGCAAACCTGCACCATTGAGCGGAGTATAGTCAATTCCTTTATGCCACCTGGAACCATCATAGTGTCTTCTGCCATAGTCAGATGTGATTTGCTCAATATCCCAGTTAACAATTTGACCGCTTGCATTGGTATGTTGCATAGTATAGGGCTGCGAATGAGTCAACTTCATGAAAAATGTTACAATTGCTAATAGGAAAACTGTTTTTTTCATTTTAAGTCCTCCTCTCTAAAGTCTTCACCAAATTTTAGTTCATAAGTCACCCCATTCAAACAGTTCATGATTAACCCGTCACTTACAATTTCAGAAAACCCAATACAGTCAGCATCAAGCTCTCTGCTGTATATCTTTCGATTTTCATGGTCAACAATATATTTAAATACTACTCTTTCACCAGTACTATTGTAGTAAGGATGAGATCCTGCAACAATAAAATTCCTTACATTTCCAACACCTGAAATACCATTAAATTTTTTGTACAAAAATAAATCCCCTGTTTTTACACAAAAAATCGCAAACCCATAATCAATGTAGGTTTGGTCGTTGAACTCAGATGCCCATCCTGTATAGATAGCAAAATATTTCCCGTCATCAGTAATTATCGTTTGCCCGGTTGGCACGTCAAGGGTATGCCGGCTTATTTCGACACCGGTGCTGTCAAAAAAAAGAAATGACGTACGGTTAAACTCTCCGGGTATAGGCACTGCTGAGTATGTGACATAGGCGTATTGCCTGTTATTGGAGAATTTAGCGCCATAATCAACATAAAAGCCTGTAACTTTCATAGTTTCGTCTATCATCCTTTTATAAATGGATGGATTCAGGTAGATACCCGTAAATAACTCGCCTAATGTTTTCTTTTCAACGGAAAATACGTCAGCATACTGGTTATCTGTCTTACTACCCAATTCAGCAAAAGGGTTATTTTCCCTGATATCAAAGGTTTTGATAATCTGGCCTTTATCGGCATCGGAAAAAATAAGGGTATATTTTCTATCCTCACCTGAGGTGATGTTTATTGGCCTGGTAAAATCAACCTGCCTTAATTCCTGGTCCGTCAGCCTGGTTTTGTAGGCTTCGATGCTTTCTTGTGCAAAAGAAAAAGTACTTTGAAATAAAAAAA
>RZYY01000110.1 GCA_009930115.1 Sphingobacteriia bacterium
CTTTTGTTGTTTTTGGGTGGCGGAGAGAGAGGGATTCGAACCCCCGGACCCTTGCAGGTCAACGGTTTTCAAGACCGCCGCAATCGACCACTCTGCCAACTCTCCGCCGCAAAAGTATACTTTTTTCAAATTCTCAAAAATTTTTTTTCAAAGCGAATGATATCCCTGTCTTTTTTCGGGTCCTAAACAACAGCTTTTATTACACATTCCCTGAAATCAGGACTCCAACGCTTTTTCAAGGTCCGGAAAAATGGAAAAGATCATGGTAAAACCTGAAATTTCAAATACTTCCTTTATGGCAGGCTGAAGCTGACAGAGCTTCATTTGTCCTGACAATGCCATCAGTTTTTTCTGTAAAACTAAAAAAACACGCAGGCCTGAACTGCTGATATATTCAAGATTTTTACAATCGAGTATCAGGTGGTTGCTACGGGTGATGATTTCCATCATTTGCTTTTCAAAAGTGTCGCAATGGTTGGTATCCAGTCTGCCTTCAATAGCTACAACGGTGTAGTTTTTGATATTCTGTTCGCTAATTTTCATTGGTAAATTTCTTTGTTAGTTTTAAGACATTTTTATTTGAGATTCTTTCATACTTTACATCATCCATCATTTTTCTGATGAGGAAAATTCCCAGTCCGCCAACTTCGCGTTCACTTATTGGTGCAGTGATGTCAGGGTCATCTTTTTTTGTCGGGTCGTAGGGTTGGCCATCATCAGTTAGTGTAATCAATAAGGTATCACCGGTATTTTCGAATTCGATGATTATTTCATGTTGATCCTTGTCGTTGTATGCATACAGGACAATATTGGTAAAAGCCTCTTCGAGCACTAAATCGAGGGTGAATCCTAAGTGGACGGGAAGGTTCCACTGTTCGACAATTTCATTTGCTGCAAGATGAATTTTTTCGAGTTCATCAAGCTGATTTTGAAATGTCAGGCGGCGTATTGAATTTTGGTCAGGCATTGTATTTTATTGTCATCATGGTTATGTCATCAGATTGCAAAAATCCTTTTACATGTTCTTCGATGGCAGCACCCATCTTTTCGATCAGGATATTGGGTTCAGGCTGGTCAACTTTTTTAATGACCCGAAGCATTTGTTCCTCGCCGAATAGCTCTGACTTTTCGTTTTCAGCTTCTGTAACGCCATCAGTATAAGCAAAGATCATGTCACCACGTGAAAGCCGGATTTTTGATTCGGTATAAATAAAATCGTCGAAAAGACCAAGAGGAATGGCATTGGCTGTTTCGAACATGGTTACCTTTCCATCATGGCTGATCAGAACCGGAGGATTGTGGCCTGCATTGGAATAGTGAAGCCAGCCGGTTTCCAGATCAAGAATACCGAGAAAGAAAGTCACGAACATGTTGGATTCATTGTTGAAAGCAAGCGATTTATTAAGGTTTCCGACAATGGTGGAAGCTGATTTTTCCTTATCAGAAATCGAACGCAACAAGGTACGGGTAACAGCCATGAAAAGGGAAGCAGGGACTCCTTTTCCGGATACATCACCGATAGCAAAACAGAATTTGTATTTGTCAAGAATAAAAAAGTCGTATAAATCTCCGCCTACTTCTTTTGCCGATTTTAATCTTGCAAAAAGACTGATCTGCGGCAGATCAGGGAAAGGCGGAAAGGTATGCGGGATCATTGCCATTTGAATCTCGCGGGCAATGCGCAGCTCACTTTCTATTTTCTCTTTGGCTGAAGTGGTTTCTTTGAGGTTTTCGACGTATTCGGCCAGCTGATGCTGCATGTGCGTGAATGCCTGATGCAGCTCAAGCATCTCATCGTTTGTTTTTACCGGAGGAATGGTGGCATTGAAATTCCCTTCGGCAATGGTGCGTGCAGTCCTGGAAAATAATGTCAGTGGTGCAGCAAGTTGATTGATGATTCCTGATGTAAGCACAATGAGCAGGATCAGACCTGCAATAAATAAAACAATGAGTAAAGTGGTAATGTTTCGGAGCGGAGCGAATATCTCCCTGTCGGGATATACCACGCCAATGCTCCATTTGTTGGATTGCAGATTACGATAATAAATCCATTGTTTCTGCCTGCCCGGAATATTGTATTCCCTGAACTGACTCACTCCTTTAGCCAAATCACGTCCGATTTCGCGCATCACCGGCGCATTCCATTCTATGGCATTGGAATAAATACTTTTGTTCATAATCTGCTTTTTGTCGGGATGAGTAACGGCAACACCATTAGCCGACAACAGAAAAGTATAGCCGGTTTCATAAATTTCCACTTCCGAAACAATACCGGACAGCCATTCCAGTTCCAGATCAACTGTGATAATGCCTGCAAAATGACGTTCCCGGTTTTTTTTGCAGTAAAACGGAACTGAGTACGTTGCCATCAAAACATTTCCGGCTCCTTCGTCAAAATATGGCTCTGACCAGCTTGCTTCTTTAAAAAAGGTCGGAATCTGATACCAGTCCATGTAGAAATAGTCATAATTTTCATCACCGAGATATATTTCCTTGATGGTGTCGCCTTGTCGGTAAACATACGGCATAAAATAACGACCTTTATCGGGAAAATAATCTGGCTCAAATGCAATGCTGGCACCAAAAATTGTTGGATTTTTATTTAAAATAGTTTTCAAAACCAAAATGAGAGAATCTCTTGTGAATACTCCCATTTCAAGGGAAGTTGAGAGCATTTGCGGAACTTTCTCAATTGGCTGAAGCACATTTTCGATTTTGCCTGTTATATTCCCGGCAAGCTCAATAGCGTTTGTCCGCGTGGATTCAATAATGATTTTTCGTGTCTGGTAATAATAAACACTCAGGATTATGATGAACAGGGTGATGGTAATTAGCAGTACTCTGGTAATAATCCGGAACGACAGTGTGTTTCTTCTGATTTTAATCATAATTATCTGTTTGTCTTAGGCTGCATTACAGGTTTGTAAAAATCTTCGAAGTAAATGGTATCATTATTTTTTTCCATCAGTCTCAAGATGTTCAATGTTTTGTCAAAATCAGAACGCAGAAGTTTTCCTGCCTGAAGATTTTTTTCATTTAGCTGCTGGGTTTCTATTACTTTGTCAAGCATCCACTGCTGATGGGCTTTATTGGTGGGGATATTCGCTTTAAGCATTTTTTCCACCACCAGGTTCACTGTGTAATCCCTGTTTTCGGAGGCAAACTGCCAGCCACGCAGAGTAGCTTCCACAAATGCCCTGAGATCGTCGCTTCGTTTTGCAAATGTAGGTTGCATCACATACAAACCATCTTCGGGAATGTCATATCCGTAGTCGGACATAAAAAATGTATTTAGCTCATTTTCGTCAATACCACAAAGATAGATCTGATGATATTCGTTAAACCACATAACGGTCATAGCATCAATGCCTCCCAGAAGAAACATGTTGACTGAGGAAAGAATGGGAACCCACTCTACGTCAATTTGCCGCTCGCTGAGCATTGCCATGGGAACTTCCTTGAAACCGCTCTTCCACACCCCTATTCTTTTTCCTCTTAACTTGTCAAGCTCATCAATTCCGCTGCTTTTTTTGGTTACAAACATAATGGCCGAATGTTGTGATATTTGTGCTATATTCACCAGATCAACTTCATTCAGGGCGGCATGGAGCCCGGTGACCAGAAATAGTGAAATGACATCAGCTTTACCCTCTTTCAAAAAATTTAAAGCATTCACTGATGCGTTGGGATGAATGATTTCGACATCCAGACCAGCTTCTTTGTAAAATCCCTGATCCAATGCGATGTAATAACCGGCGAACTGTGCCTGTGGCATCCAGTGTGGAGAAAAAACCAGCTTGTTGTCCTGAGCCTGAACATTTGTAATCAGGCAGATTAGTAACACAAACAGTAGTCGTAAAAAAGGTTTAGTCATAATTTTTTTGTTTGAACATCATCAGAAAAGACGAACAAAAATAATCAATCATTTTGTCTGGTGGTTTTATCTTCCCAATGAATTTGTATTTAATTGGCTTTTGTAAGATTTTTTTATCGTTTACAATACCTCTGCTTCAGGGCTGAATGAACGTTTAATCAGCTTATGTTATCTTTGCCGGTGAATGAAATTGTACTGCATGACAGGTTTATTTTGTCATTTCAATTAGTAAAACAAAAATCTTTTGAATCGAAAAACGCATGAAGTATCACCTGATAACCCTTGGCTGCCAGATGAATATGTCGGATGGTGAGCGGGTTCGCACAATTATCGAAACTCAGACAGGCTATCAATGGACCGACCGGGAAGAAGAAGCAAATCTGCTGGGAATACTTGCCTGTTCGGTAAGGCAGAAAGCAATAGATAAGGTTTATTCGCGCATTCATAAATGGAACAAATGGAAAAATCAGCGAAATCTGATCACTTTTCTTTCCGGATGCGTTCTTCCGGATGATATGGAAAAGTTTCTCAAAATGTTCGACATTATCTTCAGGATGAGTGAACTGGAAACGTTTCCTGACATGATCCGGCAGTATGGTGTGGCAACACCTGTTTCGCTTGCACCTGACCTGACAGGCATGCCAAAAAATGAAAATATTGACCATTTCTGGAAAATTACCCCGCAGTACAGCTCTTCATTCGAAGCATTTATCCCGATACAGAACGGATGCGATAAGTTTTGTACTTTTTGTGCAGTGCCTTATACACGCGGTCGGGAAGTTTCCAGATCGTCGGACGAGATCATGTGCGAACTGGAAGGTCTGATTGACAGAAATTACAAATCCATCACCCTGCTCGGACAAAATGTAAATTCCTACGGGCTGGACAAAAAAGGAGAAGAAATTACTTTTCCGGGTTTGCTACGCAAAATTGGTGAATACGGGAAATCATCGGGGAAAGAATTCTGGGTTTATTTTACCTCCCCACATCCTCGCGACATGACGGATGAAGTGATAGAAGTAATTTCGCAGTATGATTGTCTGGCAAAACAAATTCATCTTCCCATTCAATCAGGTGACAATGATGTGCTCCGCAGAATGAACCGGAAGCACACCGTTGAAAAATACCGTTCCATTATTGCCACTGTTCGCCGATTGCTTCCTCAGGCAACAATTTTTACCGATATCATTGTCGGATTTACCGGAGAAACTGAGGAACAATTCGAAAATACGCGCAGGATAATGGATGAGTTCAGCTACAATATGGCTTATATTGCGCAATACTCACAGCGTCCCGGTGCAGTTAGCTCACACTGGGTTGACGATGTTCCCGCTGACGTCAAAAAAAACCGGTTTCATCTTCTTGGCAACGATTTGCGCCGCCATACATCGGCTCACAACAGCAGAATGAGCGGGCAGGTGTACAAAGTACTTGTAACTGGTTTTGACAGGAAAGAAGGATATTTATCAGCCCTTACTGAAGGCAAAATTGTTTGTCGTTTTAAGTCTGCTGATGAGCAGCTTATCGGGCAGTTTGTCTATCTGAGAATCATTTCTTCAACCGATTTTTCAGTTGAGGGAGAACTGATACTTTGATCAGATTTCCTGCAGCTAACTGTTTCTTGGATCAGGTACAATAGGTAGTTTGGCCATTTTTTCCACTATCAGGCTTTGAAAACCAAATTCCTCTTCAATTTTGCCAAGGATCAGATAAATTCCATGTCCCCGGAAAGGCCATTGTTCGAGAGTTTTTGGGAAATGGGTGGTGTCAAAAAATTCCCCTTCGGCATCAATAAAAGTTCCGAAGTTCATTATCTGACCTGATTTGGTTTTTGTAAATTTTCGGGTAACCAGTTCTCCGGCCATGCGCACTGTTTTACCGGTGTGTGCTACCATTTCACGTGCCATCACCTCCCCGCGAAACGGGGTTTTCAATAAATCGAAATACTTAACCGAAACAGGGAATCCAATCAGTTCGATTTCATCATAAGCATCTTCAACAACGCTGTATTCGAGTTGTGGCAGGGAAAAGCCCTTTTTTGGCGGTGAAAATAAAGTGGTTTGTGTAATGGAGTGTTTGTTTTTTCCAAAAAAAAGATGGGCATCCCAGAGCAGCCGGCTTTTGCTGATTCCGGTAAAGCGAAGTGCACCTGTGCGGATGAGCAGAATGAGTTGTTCCAGCCCGGGATGAACCCGTTGAATGAAATCTTCAAGGTCGGCAAACATTCCGTTAATGCGGCGCTCTTCCACTATCCGCAGGCCGAGTTTTTGCTCAAGGTTCTGGATGTGAATGAAACCTGTAAAAATCCGGTCGCCATGTATGGTTGTTTTGTAGTCGCTTCGGTTTACACATGGCAGCTCAATAGCAGCGCCGCAGCGTCTGGCTTCATTAAAATATACCCATGTTCTGTAATAGCCGCCAAAATTGTTGATCACTGCTGTCATGAACTCAAGCGGGTAATGGGCTTTGAGATAAAGACTCTGGTAACTCTCCACAGCGTAGGAAGCGGAGTGGGCTTTGGAAAAGGCATATCCGGCAAACGACTCAACCTGGCGCCACACTTCTTTGGTAATCGCTTCTTCGCGTCCAAGCTGACGTGATTTTTCAAAAAACCGCTCAACAATCTGCTGAAATTCTTTCCTGCCACGCACTTTCCCGCTCATGGCACGGCGCAGCACGTCTGATTCGGCCAGATCCAGCCCACCATAATGATGACACACCTTGAGCACATCTTCCTGATACACCATTACCCCGAAGGTTTCTTTCAACTGCTCTTCCATCACCGGATGAATGAATTTGAAATCATGGGGATGGTGAAAACGATAGATATATTCGCGCATCATTCCCGAACGTGCCACACCCGGCCGCACAATCGAGCTGGCAGCCACCAGAGTAAGATAATTGTCGCAACGCAGTTTGGTGAGCAACCCTCGCATGGCAGGACTTTCGATATAGAAGCAACCGATCGTTTCGGCCCGTTTGAGCTGTGCTCTTACACGGGCATCCTTTTTGAATTTGGGAACATTGTGTACATCCACCTCTTCACCGCGGTTTCCTCTGATGATGTCAGCACATTCTTTAATATGGCCAATGCCCCGCTGGCTGAGAATGTCCATTTTTTCAAACCCGATGTCTTCGGCAACATACATATCCCACTGTGTTGTAGGAAAGCCTTTTGGGGGAAGGTCCAAAGCAGTGTAACAGGTTATGGGTTGTTCGGAAATCAGTACTCCGCCGGCGTGAATACTCCGGATATTCGGAAAATCAGCCATTTGTGCGGCAATACTTAGAATCTGACTGGTAACGCTGTCGCGGTTTTGCCTCTTTTCCGGAAAATCCACCAGCTCGTCTATCTCTGATTTGGGCAGCCCGTAAACTTTTCCAAGCTCGCGCAATGGTGACTTGTCCCTGAAAGTTGGGATAGTTCCCATAAGTGCCGTGTAGCGATGGCCATAACGTTTAAAAATATAGTCAATTACTTCGTCGCGTTCTTTCCATGAATAGTCAATGTCAAAATCGGGAGGACTGGTGCGTTTTGGATTGATAAACCGTTCGAAATAAAGATCAAGCTCAATAGGATCTACATCTGTGATTTTAAGGCAGTAAGCTACCACACTGTTGGCTCCGCTCCCGCGACCGACATGGTAAAAACCGCGCGACATCGAATAACGGACAATATCCCAGGCCATCAGGAAATAGGACGAAAACCCAAGCTGATCGATAATCCCAAGCTCGTGCCTGACCCGCTGCAATGCGGTCTTGTCCTGATTTCCGTAACGATAAACCATACCATCCAAAGCTAATTTTTCCAGTAACACTTTGTCGTCGTAACGGCTGCTGGTGAACACCTGCTTGTTTTTGTTGGTCTTGAACTCGAAATCAATGCTGCACATATCCAAAATGCGGTGTGTGTTCGCTATAATGTCAGGAAAATCAAGATACGGCCTGATAACTTCTTCTGCCGGGCAAAGCCGCTCATCCGGAGCGGCTATATCATCCGGTGTAAGTTTAGTAATCAGGGTGTTTTTATCTATTGCCCTGAGGTTTTGATGAAGCAGAAAACCACTTCTGTTCCTGAATGTGACCGAATGTAGAATCACCAGTTTCGAAAAGTCTGCCGAAGATGTAGCCAGTCTCGTTACCTCTTCCGGTTTAATACCGATGTATTCGTAATTGCGGAGTCGGTGCTGCGGAGGATGGGAAAAGGGCCATATCACAATTACATTGGAAAAATCAGGGGGTTGTCCGGGCAGGGGCATCTTATCCAGGTTGTGTACCGAAAGAAATTCGTTCAACTCCCTGAATCCTTCGTTGTTTGTGGCAATCCCGATGTACAACAGACGGTTATCCTGCCGGAACTCAATTCCGGCAACAGGCTTTATTCCATGAACATGACAGGCTTTTACAAAATCAATTACACCCGTTGAGTTGTTGATGTCGGTCAGGGTCAGCGATTCGAATCCCATTTTTGCTGCTTCAGCAACAAGCTCTTCAACCGGTATTGTGCCGTAGCGCAGGCTGTAATATGAATGTGCGTTGAGAATCAAAGTTTAATGTGTTAAATGATTATATTTTAATCATAATTCCGGCTACAATATAAACAAAAAGCAAATTCACAACCAAAATTTTTTAGCCGACATTGAACAACAAACTGAATTTTGCCGTTTACAACGGAAAATTATTTTTACACCAAATTTTAAATTCCTGATAGTTATGAGAATGAAAAGAACATCTGTCTTACTTTATTTAGCAGCCTTTTTTCTTTTGTCACAAAACCTTGTTGCCCAGGATGTAACTCCCAACAAGAAGATGTACGCAAAATCCTTTTATCACCAGAAAGCTCCGGAATTTGTTGTTGAAAAATGGCTTTCCGAAGTTCCTGATATGAAGGGAAAATTTGTCATGATTGATTTTTGGGCTACCTGGTGCGGTCCCTGCAAACGCTCTATCCCGCGTATTAATCAGTGGCACCATAAATATAAAGACCGGATGGTGGTTATTGGTGTGTCAGATGAACCCGAAGCCAAAGTGCTTGCACTGAAAGAACCAAAGAAAGAATATTTCAGTGCCATTGACACCAAAAAACAAATGAAGAATGCCTATCAGATTACCGGTATTCCTCACGTTGTAATCATTGATCCCAAAGGTTTTGTCAGATGGCAGGGATTTCCCTTTCTACCCGGCCATGAGCTGACAGATGAGGTAATTGACGAAATTTTGGTCAAATACGGAAAATAAACTGTAACTTTTGCTGTTCTCCTGAGTCTAAATTGTCGCCTGATTCGGAATAATTTTCGCATTACCGGCATGCCTTCTGGTTTTGATTTTATTAGTCAGACCTGAGAAAATGCCGGTAAACCTGCAAAATGAAAACAATCCGGCAAACGAAACGATTCACTTTCAGCAAATGTCCTCAATACTTCAAATCAACGGATTAACAAAATACTATGGCCGGATTCATGCTGTTGACCAGTTTGATCTTCAGGTAAGTGAAGGACAGATTTTCGGACTGCTTGGTCCAAACGGAAGCGGGAAGACCACTACCCTGGGAATTGTGCTCGACATTATCAAACCCACCCGCGGGAGTTACAGGTGGTTTGATGCTGAACCTTCAGCCATTTTCCGCCGGATGATCGGTGCAACACTCGAACAACCTGTTTTTTACCCGCATCTTTCTGCCGTGAACAACCTGCGGATTCCGGCACGCATCAAGGGCATTCCTTTTGATGATTTTGAGCGTGTACTCAAACTTGTAGATTTGTATCACCGCAGGGATGACAAATTCAGAACCTACTCACTTGGAATGAAACAGCGCCTCGCCATTGCTTCGGTGCTCATCGGAAAACCAAGGGTACTCATCCTTGATGAACCTACCAACGGACTTGACCCCCAGGGCATTTTTGAAATAAGAAACCTCATAAAACGTATTGGCAGTGAGGGTACTACCATTATTCTGGCAAGTCATCTGCTGGATGAAGTACAAAAAGTATGTTCGCACGTGGCTGTAATGCACAGAGGTAAAAAGCTTTTCAGCGGAAGTGTGGAAGAAGTCCTTACCGATTCGGAAACTATCGAATTGTCGTCAGCAAATCCTGAAGTGCTTGCCGACGCGCTGGCAAACTTTGATGGTGTGATTTCGGCTACGTCGGAAGGCAGGTTGATTCTGTGCAGGATGCGTAAGGGAATTTCCCCTGATGAAGTCAATGCATATCTTATCGGCAAGGGAATTGTACTCAATCATCTTCGCCGCCGGCAGAAATCGCTGGAGCAGCATTTTTTCGAAATCTTACAACAACAATCATGAGAAAACTGCTGCTCATCGAATGGGATAAAATCAGAAGCTACCGCGCATTCTGGATAATAATATCGCTTTATTTGTTTTTACTGATAGCTGCAGTAGCAGGATTACCCGCTTTTCTGCATTATATCACCGATAAAACAAATGCTTCTGTTTTCATGAAGCTTTTCACCCATCTTTTACTGGGGTTCCCTGATGTATGGCAGAATATTGCTTTTTTTGCCGGTAACAGGGCATTCATTAAGCTACTTTTGGCTATACTTATAATTATCCTGGTTTCCAACGAGTTTACCTATCATACTGTCAGGATGAATATTATCAGCGGGTTGAGCCGCTATCAGTTTTTACTGGCAAAAGTAGAAATGATACTTGCTTTCAGTCTGCTTTCCACAATCATTCTGTTTCTTTCCGGTTTGTATGTAGGTTTCGAAAATTCCAGGACCATTACCATCCAGTCCGTTTTGGGTAATTTGTATTTTCTTCCTGCCTATTTTACCGAGCTTTTCACTTACCTGAGTTTTGCCCTGATGATTGGTGTAATCATCCGCAAAACAGGTTTTGCCATCATCACCCTGCTCATCTACCTTGTGGTTGAACCAATAATTCAGTATTACCTGCCGGATCAGTTTGATAAGTATTTGCCCATGAACGCAATGAATCATATTGTCTGGTCAGTCAATACAGCTGATCTTACCTTTCGCACTCCTGAATTCAACATCTCGCTTCAGCAAAACATTTCCGCCTCAGATGTCATTGTTTGCATCGGTTATGCCGCTGTGTTCCTGACGTTAGTATGGATCAGCCTGCAAAAAAAAGACCTGTAACACCTGTGAATCTCCAGGCTGATTAAACACACAAATAAGCAGTA
>RZYY01000287.1 GCA_009930115.1 Sphingobacteriia bacterium
GCTGAAGGTATGCAATTCGAAAACCGCAACAAGCTGTTCATCGGCAAAACGCGATTTCACAGCATTTACAGTAGCTTTCAGTTTACTGGGCGCATGTGCAAAATCGCGAAAAATGCGCAAACCATTTTCATCATAAATGGTTTCCAATCGTCGGGCAGCACCCTGAAAACCAGAAATAGCCGAAAAAAACGATTCATCGCTGATACCAATACGCCGGCATACTTCAAGCGCGGCCGACATATTAAGCATATTATGCTCACCAAAAACATTGACCGGAACAGGAACAAGACCGCATAAAACACTTAGCCGGTTATTCTCAAGAACATGCGGAATAGCAGAATATGACACACTTTCGGCTCCTCCCTGATAATCCGACAATAGCTTTGAGACATTCATGTCGTTGGCACACCAAATAATACTGCCATGATCTGGAACAGCATTTACAAAAGTTCTGAATGCACCAACATATTGTTCAAACTCCGGAAAAACATTGATATGATCCCATTCAATACCGCTCACAACCGCAATATCGGGATGATAGTGATGAAACTTTGGTCGCGGATCGAGGCAACTGGAAAGATACTCGTCGCCTTCAATAACAATAAGATCGTTTTTTTCATTAAGCGAAACCATCACATCAAAGCCGCGCACCTGGCTGCCAACAAGATAATCGAAAGGGCGCCCGCACTCTTTAAGTACATGCATAATCATTGAAGTAATGGTTGTTTTACCATGCGAACCCCCTATTACTACACGCTTTTTGTTTTGGCTGGATCTGAAAACGAACTCAGGAAAAGAAACGACATCAAGTCCAAGCTGCAATGCTTTCAGAAGCTCAGGATTATCACTTCTGGCATGCATTCCAAGAATAATCAGGTCAATATTCTCGGTTACTGAATCAGGATCCCATGAATAATGATCTCCAATTAAATGATGTCGCCGAAGATTGGATAAAGCCGGATCGAAAATTTCATCGTCGGAGCCAGAAACGACATTCCCGTTTAGATGCAGCGCAATGGCAAGCTGATGCATAGCAGCGCCGCCAATAGCAATAAAATGAATTCTCATGGAATTTATTTGTCAAGTAAACGCTTGTCAACCACCAGAAAATAAAACCCATCCTCAAGTGTAAGATAGCCCTGATCGTAAATAAAAAAATAGGTTGTGCCTTTCTGGGTTGTATAACTATGAGTACTGTATTTAAAGGAAAATCCTTTAGAAAGCAATTTATCCTTATGCACTTTTGTTTTGCCTTCCGGATTAAGTTCAGTCAGAATTCTCCGGTTTTTTCTCAGTTGATTATTGATATTTCGCACCAGATTAATCGAGTCACTATTCATCCGGTTGTTGAAAGTGTTTCGGCACTGATCGCTGCAGAACTTCTTGTCAGCTCTTCCCAGCAGCGGCTCACCGCATTCCAGACACAATTTATCACTCATAACTATAGAATTTATCAAACAAAAAAAAGGACCGTTCTGATAAAAAACGGCCCCTAAAAGTAGTAAATATTTTTTTATTTAACGCAAAATGGTTAAAGTACCCTGATGCTCATTTTCCATTTCAACACCATAGGTATAGATGTAAAAATATGTGCCGTCAGAGAAATTTTCGCCATCGAAATCATTCATATAACTCTCGCCGGTACTTTCCCAGATTTTTTTACCCCATCGGTTAAAAACCTGCAAATTTCCGGGAATCCGTTCAGCATTTTCAATAAAAAAGACATCGTTCAAGCCATTTCCATCGGGCGTAATCACATTATAAAAAGTAGGTTCTGCAATGACCTGAACAGAGGTATAAGCCGTATCGGCACAACCATCGGCAGAAGTAACAATCAGACTAACGGAAAACACTCCATCATCATTATAAGAGTGAATAACCGACTGCACGTCTGTAGAAGTAGTGTTGTCGCCAAAATTCCAAAACCAGTCAGACACACCCGTACTCGTACTGCTGAACGTAATTTCAGGATCAACGATTGAAGTGATTTCAGGAGTAGCCGTTATATTGGCAATAGGCTGATTGAAGACATTGATGTAATTTGTATAGGTTACTGTATCGTCGCAGCCTTGCGCAGTAGTAACAATCAGCGATACATCGTACAATCCGGCTGCATTGAAAGTATGAGACGGATTTTGCACCAACGATGTTGTCATATCGCCAAAATTCCATTGCCAGACTGATCCTGCCGGGTCAGACAAATCGGTAAACTGAACAGGAAGAGGTTGACATCCTTCGTGGACATCGGCAGCAAACGAAGCTACCGGGGCCTGATGAACTATCACCGTATCATACGTAGCAGGGCTCGTAC
>RZYY01000288.1 GCA_009930115.1 Sphingobacteriia bacterium
ATTTTAAATAAATCTTTACAATCACTTTTTTTTCTAAAAGAGTGATCCATTGAAATGTTTATTTTCATATATTTGTGTGTTTAAAGTGAATAACTTAGACTTGTTGTTGAGTGTTTGCTTTATTTATAGCGATAGGTGTTGGCGCACTTATCGCTTTTTCTATTTTATATTCATTCTCATAGGCTAATATGTTTTAAGGTGATAAGGAGATTTATTTCGAGATAGTTATGACATTTTTTTCTATATCTTTCTGTATAGTAAACATTTGTATTTTCTGAATGATCCTCAGAATCTCGTCAATGCCATCGCGTTGACGGAATTTTCCGGTATAAGGCATATTAAATATATCGGGATCCTGTATTATTATTTTTACATCGTAGTACAGTTGAAGTTTTTCAATTATATCCAGTAGTCGTTCATTTTCAAAACTATAAATTCCGTCTTTCCAGAGGAAGTAATCGGAATTCTGAATTTTCCGGAGAGACATCTTACCGTCTTTAACGACAATCTGTTCGTTGGGTTTCAATATAACGCTTGCCTGAGGTGACTCTTTGCTATAAACCATTAGTGATCCCTCCACCAGATCAGTTCTGATACATCCGGTCCCGGGATAGCTGTACACATTGAATTGTGTCCCGAGTACTTTCATCTCTATGTTCTGCGTGGAAACGATAAAAGGTTTTTTTAAATTCTCTGCCACCTTGAAATATGCTTCACCTGAAACAGTCACCCGGCGTGATCTCCCGGAAAAACGGGCCGGATAGGTGAGCGTTGAATGTGCATTCAACCACACTGAGGTGCCGTCTTGCAGCGTCAGATGTGCCCGCTGTCCGGCAGGGACAACCAATGTGTTTACCTCCGTGATGCCACCGTTATCTGTGAGTAGATATTGGGTGGCGAAAAAAGTGGACGCAATGAGTATCAATGCTGTTGCAGCATATTGCAAAGTCAGCCGGGCAACCTTATGCCGCTTTTTTATCTTTATTTGCTGTACGAATTGTTGATAGCTTTTCCTGCCCTCCGATTCATCTATTGAAAATTTGGATAGGTGACTAAGCGCATATACGTTTTGCATATGTACAAATTCTCCCCGTAAGGGTTCGTTCGTTTTCAATTCGTTGAACAATTCGTTTGTGTCGGACTGTCCCAATTCACCCGAGAAATATCTGGGGAGTTTTTCATCCATTCTTTATCCGCTTTATTAATTAACGATTGAGAGTGAAAAAACCACTAAGGAAAAACAAAAAAATCTAAAAAAACAGAAGGAGAGGGATGTGGTCTTTTAGTATTTCTTTCAGTTTCTTGTATGCGATAGCCATCTGATTTTCCACGGTATTGATAGAGATGTTCAATTCCTGAGCGATGACTTTTTGTTTTTTTCCCTCTATTTTATTTAAAATAAAAATCTCGCGGCATTTCTCAGGCAGGTTTTCGATAGCATTTTGAATGATCGTTTCAATATCGGGTTCAGTAAACAGTTGCTCATCGAAAGCTTCCAGCGATTGAAATTTCATCTGCAGGGCTTTCGTATAGTCGTCCTGCATTTTTACTGCTGTGTGCTGTACTACTGTTTTGTGCCTTAGAAAGTCGATGCACCTGTTTTTCAACGCTGTAAACAGATAAGCAAAAAGTTTGGTGTGCGTTACCAATAGGAGGTTCTGTTCCCATAAATCGACAAAAACATCCTGCACTATATTTTCCGCATCCTCTTCGCGGATCACGTACTCCTGTGCAAAACGCTTCATCCTCGAGTAATGGGAAACGTAGATCTTTTCGAATTCAGTCCTTTTTTTGGTGACAGTGCTCATTCTTATTTGTTAATGCTCAATATGAAATTATAAACTCAACAGAACCAAAAAAACGACATAATGGAAGTAGACCTTACTGAAATAGTGTAGAACTATTCACTGAAATCGGAAACTTTAATCACCCACGCGTGGGCAGAAGGTATTTCATCCACCGTTAGCAGTGGAAGTGTGATTGTCAGCTGCCCCTGGTGGTATTTCGAAGTCAGGACATCAGGGTAACCCAGTAGCTCCACTTTGCCTGTGCTTTTCAGCCCGCTAAGGACAATAGGTGCTTTCTCCCATTTCTTTAAGATGATATATAAATTCTCCTCTTTCCTGGTGAAGAAGATGTTGTCGCTTTTCGGTTTATTGGGGCTCTTCCACGGCTGCGAAAAATAGATGGCATCTCCGTTCACTTTAAGCCATTTCCCTATATCCAATAACCTTTCCTGCATAACGACAGGGATCATGCCGGTTGCATCGGGGCCTATGTTCAGCAGGAAATTACCGCCATTTGCC
>RZYY01000111.1 GCA_009930115.1 Sphingobacteriia bacterium
CTTATCAGATAGCAGATCAAAGGTGAGAGCACAGCAACTAGTGGGATAAAACGGTCAGCTACTGGTCGTTTGGTAAAAAGTCCAAAAGCATACAAGCCCAGCAGGGGGCCGTAGGTATAACCTGCGATGGTGAACAGTTCGGAAATCACGGCTTCATTGTTAATGGCTTTAAAAAGCATGATTACCAGAATGAACACAACCGCCATCCCCTGGTGTACAAGTTGCCGGATGTTTTTGCGCCGGCGTTCACTGTATTTTCCTTTTTGCCGGATGTTCAGAAAATCAACTGTAAATGATGTGGTCAGCGCAGTCATCGCACTATCGGCACTCGAATAGGCTGCAGATATCAAACCAATTATAAAAACTACTCCAGCTATTGGTTTCAGATAATTAAAGGCAATTTCGGGGAAAAGTGTATCGGAAGTACCCGGAAGAATCACCCCCCTGGCTTGCGCAAAAATGACCAGCAACACACCAAGACCAAGAAATATCAGGTTGACCGGAATAAGAGCCCAGCTCAGGCTGATTATATTTTTCCGGGCATCTTTCAGGTTACGGCAGCTCAGGCTTTTTTGCATCATATCCTGATCAAGTCCTGTCATGACTATGGCAATAAACGCACCGGAGAAAAACTGCTTCAGAAAAAAACGCTTGTCCTGCCAGTCAGTAAAAATCATTTGTGAAAATTCGCTTTCCACGATGCTCCTGAACATGGTACCTGTAGTCATTCCAAGCTCATTTCGCAAAAGAATTACGGTGAGTACAACCGACACCAGCATAAACGTCGTTTGCAAAACATCCGTCCAGACGATCGTTTTCATCCCTCCTCTGAAAGTATAAAGATTTATCAGCAGAATAAATCCCACTGCCGAAACCCAGAATGGAATCCCGATTTCATCAAAAACAAATATCTGCAAAATGTTAACCACAAGAAAAATCCTGAATGAAGCTCCAATGATGCGTGACAGCAAAAAGTAAAACGCACCGGTTTTATAGGACCAGAATCCAAAACGATCGCCCAGATAAGAATAAATGGATGTTAATTCCAGCCTGTAATAAAGTGGCAGCAGCACTTTGGCAATAGTGAAATAACCAAGCAGATACCCCAGCACCAGCGCCATATACGAAAATTGTGTATCCATCACCCATCCCGGAATGGAAATAAAAGTTACACCTGACAGCGATGCTCCAATCATTCCGTAAGCTACTGCCCACCATGGCGATTGCCTGTTGTTCAGAAAAAAAGAATCATTGTCAGAATCACGGGATGTGATAAAGCTGATGATGAATAACAAAACCGTATAAGACAAAAAGATAAAAAAAATCAGCTGTGAAGTCATATTCTGGAAAGTAATTTTATGAGTAGCTTTTAAGTGAATTGCCGGAAGAGAAAGATGAATTTTCACCAGTCAGAAAATCAGCCAATCCTGCCAGATTTTCAAACCACAGATCGGTGAAATAAGGATATTGCCTTGCAAGATGATTATCGGGAGAAATGAGCACGGTGAGCATACCAAGCTGCTTCCCGAATTTCAGATCACTCATTGAATCACCTGCCATGATTGACTGTTTAAACCTGATTTCAGGAAAATCTTTTCGGGCCAGCAGTGCCATTCCGGGATTGGGTTTACGGCAAAAAGGCCTGTCACTCTTAAGCTGCGTGCACGAGTAAACTTTATCTATCCGTCCGCCTGCCTTTTTCACTTCCTCTGTCATCCTGGTGTGAATGTGATTCAGATCACTCATGGTCATTAAACCTTTGCCAACACCCTGCTGATTGGTAACCACAATTATTCTTCCGAAAACATTTCCGAACGTTTCCAGGGCTTTCAATGTGCCGGAGATAAACGAAAATTCCTCCCATTGTTTCACGTAATCGCCTTTCAACCGTTGGTTGATTACGCCATCACGATCAAGGAACAGCGTCCATGTTTTAGAAATAGCTGAAATAGCTGAAGTCATCCTTTGTTTTTGCATAATCTTCAGGAACGCCGATATCAATAAAATACCGGCGGCATAACATAGCGTATAGTTTGTGAGTGGTATAAATTTTTTCGAAAAAATCTTTTTCCAGCGAAAACTTATTTGGGAGAGCAAAACCAAGAAAAAATTCTTTGTCAATCAGATAAATTCCTCCGTTGATTTTTCCTTTAACAGCTGCTGCCGATTTTTCATGAAAAGCAGTGATTTGTCCGTCCCATGCTGTTTCGATAATACCATAGCGGGCTGCTTCTTCCGATTCACGAATGGCAATGGCTGTTTGGGCTTTTCGTTGCCGGTAAAAATCATGAAATTTGTGAATATCCAGTTCAAAAAAAGTATCGCCGTTGAGCACCAGCACCTGACTGTAATGGGTTTCCGGGAGTGCCTTTTTCAGGGCGCCTCCTGTTCCGAGCGGTTCTTTTTCGACAGAATAGGCCAGTGAAATATTGCCGTAACGATTCCCGTAATGTTGCATGATGGTTTCATGCAGATAGCCAACAGCCATCACCACCCTGTTGATTCCCGAAAATGCAAGATATGCCAGCTGATAATCGAGGAACGGTCTGCCATTTACAGGTGCCATGGGTTTGGGTATTCCCTGCAAAACACCCTGCAAACGGGTACCAAACCCTCCAGCAAGTATTACAGCCTCTCGAATCATTTGGGAAACAGGGTTGATTCCACCAATTCACAGATAATATGTCCAATCAGGATGTGTGCTTCCTGAACACGCGGTGTATCAGCCGAAGGAACGTTCAGCAGATACCGGCAATTGTCTTTCATCCGTCCGCCACTTTCACCAGTCAGGCCAATGGTTAACATACCCAGATTATTGGCAGTATCAACCGCCCTGATGATATTTGGCGAGTTACCTGAGGTTGAAATAGCAAAAAGCACATCTCCTTCTGACCCTTTTGCCCTCACCAGTCGTGAGTAAACCTCGTCATAGGAATAGTCGTTGGCCACAGCGGTAAGATAGGAAGTATTTACATGAAGCGCTTCGGCATCAAGAGGAGTACGATCGTAGTAGAATCTTCCCGATAACTCGGCCGCAAGATGCTGGGCATCGGCAGCACTTCCTCCATTGCCACAAAATAAAACCTTTCGACCCTGACGATAAGCATCTATAAGGAGTTTTGCCACCAGTGCAATTTTTGCAGTAAATTCTTTATCTTCCAGTATTTTTTGTTTTACAGCAATGGATTCTCTGATTTTTTGTTCAATCATGTTCACCCCTGTTTATTTTCGGCAAAAATAATGATTTTGAGGTTCTATCGTGATAAGACCCCGAAAAAGCTCATCAGTAAGGAGAAACAATTGTTATCAGGAACTTTACATCCTCTGATTGGCCATTTGGATGGAATTTGGAAACATCCGGCAATGAAAAGATGAACAATGAATACTAAAAGTCATAACACTTGCTGTTCGCCAAAACAAACGAAGAAACCCTGCCAGGTGCAACTTCACCTGACAGGGCTTTATTTTTGAAGTTTTCCCTTATTCAGTGTGTAAATGAAGGTGACAGACTACAGTCAGTTTCATTCAGGATGAAAGGAAAGCCGTTATTAACGCTTGTCCAGACGTTCGTCAGAAACAGTAAGTCTTTTTCTGCCTTTTGCTCTGCGGCTTGCCAGTACTTTACGACCGTTCTTGGTGGCCATACGTGCCCTGAAACCGTGCTTGTTGACCCTTTTGCGCCTTGATGGCTGAAATGTTCTCTTGCTCATTGTTCTTTCTTATTTTGGGGTGCAAAAGTAGTATGATTTTTTTGATTACAAAAACTATTTTCAGAAAAAAAATAAATCCCAACCTGCCAAACGATGAAAAATATTGTCCGTCATTTCTATAATTCTTTGATTATCTGTAAATAACATTTCTGAACAAAAAAGTATTGTTGAATCTCTTAGGATTTTCAGGCTACTTACAAAAATATGCTACCTGACAGAAAAATTTTGGATAAATTTGTCCGTTGAACAAAATCAACCTTTAATTAGAATTTTTTATGAAAATCTTACCAGTCAGGCAAATCAGAGAAGCTGATGCCTACACGATTGCCCATAAACCTCTGGCCTCCTCTGATTTGATGGAAAAGGCCGGAACACAGTGTTTTAACTGGATCAGAAAACGCATATCCACCTCCATCCCGGTAATTGTCTTCTGCGGCCCCGGCAATAATGGAGGCGACGGACTGGTAACAGTCCGACTACTTGCAAGGCAGGGTTACCAGATAAAAGCATACCTGTTGATGATTTCCAATAAATTTTCCGGTGATTTTCAACTCAATCTTGACAGGTTGCAAAAAACTGACGGAGCAGAAATCATTCATCTCACTGAAAAAGACACGCTGCCGGAGATACCAGAAAATGCCTTTGTAATAGATGCTATATTTGGTTCGGGACTGTCCAAGCCCGTTACAGGATTCCCTGCCAGTGTCATCCGGCACATCAATCACCACAGTCAGTTAACCATAGCTATTGATATCCCGTCAGGTTTATATGCCGACGAACACACAGCCAGCCTCGGCGGAGCCATTATTGAAGCTGCACATACACTGAGTTTTCAATTTCCGAAGTTCTCCTTTCTCTTTGCCGAAAATGAAAAATTCGTCGGAAACTGGCACATACTGCCCATTGGATTAATGAAAGAATTTACAGACACACTTGACATCAAAAATTTCACAGTCGAAAGAAAAGAGGTGACAAATCTCAGGAAACAGAGAAGCCGTTTTGCCCATAAAGGACATTTTGGCCATGCCTTACTTATCGCCGGCAGCTATGGAAAAATGGGAGCCGCCCTGCTGGCAGCCAGAGCTGCACTCCGTGCAGGAGCAGGTTTGGTTACAGCCCATATCCCCAAAAAAGGTTATGAAATTATTCAAACGGCAGTACCAGAGGTGATGGTGAGCATTGACGAACATACTGATCATTTCAGCCGGACTCCCGAACTTTCACTCTTCAATGCTATTGGCATAGGACCAGGATTAGGAACAGCCAAGGAAACCCAGCAGGCGATGAAACTGCTTATACAAAATACTTCAGTTCCCCTGCTTGTTGATGCAGACGGCATTAATATTCTTTCTGAAAATAAAACCTGGCTTTCATTTCTGCCTGCAAAAAGTATTCTGACACCGCATCCAAAAGAATTTGAACGGCTGTTTGGCAAATGCAGTAACGATTTTGAACGCAATCGCAGGCAGCGCGAGTTTTCAGCCATGCACAATGTTTATATTATCCTCAAAGGAGCCTATACCTGTATTTCCACACCCGAAGGAAAATGCTTCTTCAACACAACCGGTAATCCGGGAATGGCTACAGGTGGAAGTGGTGATGTACTTACAGGCATTATCCTTGGCCTGCTTGCGCAGCATTATCATCCCCAGGAAGCCTGTATTCTTGGCGTTTACCTGCACGGACTTGCAGGCGATCTGGCAGCAAAAAAACAATCACCTGAAGCATTAATCGCCGGCGACATTATTGAAAACCTGGGCAAAGCTTTCCGAAAAATCAGTTAGAGATTAATTTTTTACCTGTCCGGGCTTTCACCAAATTCAGTTTACATCATATCAATCCTTTCTCAACCCAATTCATTCCGGTTGTAGCCATTTCCAAAACGATTTGGCTTATCTAGGGATATGTTCATATACAGGCTGTTGAAAACTCGTTTTGTTTCAATTCGTGAGTGCTAAGGTATTTTATAATTGAACCAAACCAATCTCTCATTGAAGGCCATTGGCAATCGTGGAAAAATTTAATTCACGGATTTTTCACTGATAAATTCTTCGATTCGTATGAAAGGAAGAGAAGAACTTTCCGGGTATGAAACCATCATCACCGAAAAGGAAGAAATCCATGTTGATCTCTGTTCCAATACGGCCAATTACAGGGTGATTGTCTGCCTGCCTGAGAATGAAAACAAAGTGCATTACCAGATCAGCGATCCTGAAGGCCGGCTGATCGCCCGGGATTCCTTCACGTACAGCGATCTGCTGATTGACCTGAGTAACTATAAAACAGGAATTTACATTATCAGACTGGAGATTGATGGGGAGATGGTACCCAGAAGAATTGTGATGATACAGATCACTTTAAACCTGTTAGTTTTTGGAAACCTTTCGGATTTCTTACTGGCGGAGTTCCAAATCAGAACGATAAGTTGAAAAACACGGGAGTTCTATTCTAATGCAGAAATTGCTTTACAAATACTCGTAAATTGCTCCTGTTAGATAAGGAAAAGTTAATAAGAATTTATTGGTCACTTTTTTTAAGTCTATATTAAATCACCGCATCATATATATTAAAAAAAAACTGCAATATCAGACTGGTGAAAATTAACAAAAGACACTCTGGTTAATTGCATTTGAAATTCATTTCATTTATTGAAGCTGGTTTATGATTGATGGTAAAAATCAACAAAATGAATAAATTAAATACTTTTGTAATTTAATACTGTGTATTAATGGTGTTGATTTTAGCCACAATCGGGATTTTTCTTTCTGTGATTCTTCTGTATCATCATGCAAGGAGATTTACATCAGCAGTTTACCTCAGCCTGTTTTTTCTAGGGGTAAGCCTTTACATGTTTTACCAATATGTCCTTGTAACCTCAAAGTCGGTCGTTGTAGTAAGTTATTCGTTATTGTTGATCCCGATTTTTGGATCAATCATTTATTTGATCGGTCCCTTGCTTTACTGGTATGTCAGAAGTGTTTTGAGTGATCGTACGGTTTTTAAAAAAAGTGATTTATGGCATTTGCTTCCGATGGTCATTTTCTTTTTGGCTGCATTGCCGGAGCTGTTCGGTTCCTGGTCAGATAAAATTGAAGCGGCGACAGCCATCGTACATGATACCAAAGCGATGGAATTTTACAAACCAACGCTTTTATCCAGAATTTTTTCTTATCCTTTTATGTTCATCAGTCGTCCGTTATTGATTTTGGGTTATACTTGTTGGTCAATCATCATTTTCACCCGTTATTTTATCCGACGAAAGGAATTGAACATACTTCCGGGACAGGAGTTCATGATCAAATGGCTATTGGTTTTACTTGCTTCACTGTTCATTTTAGTGGTCAGTCACACGCTTTTAACAATTGATTTTACATTGGCAGGCTCAAATCTCTTTGTTGCCTTGAATGCGTTAAAAGTGCTTTCGCTAATCAACCTTATCATTTTGCTATTATCGCCATTCTTTTTCCCTCATGTTTTGTATGGATTGCCTCAAATTCCCGTTCAGAACTATAACAAGAATGAGTTGCTTGCAGGCAACAAGGTTTATATAAAAGACCATCCGAAAAACAGTTCTGCTTTTGAAACAGAATACCTGCTAACAATACAAAAGGCGGCAGATAAATGTATGGAAGAATTTCAACCTTATCTTCAATCGGATTGCAATCTTGCTTCTCTGGCTAGACTCACGAAAATACCCGCACATCATTATTCCGTTTTTTTCAGAGAACTAAAAAAGCAGTCTTTTAACGATTACCGCAACGAATGGCGGGTAAAACATGCCAAAAAACTAATACTGGAGGGGAGGTCTTCCGATTTGTCAATGGAGGGTATTGGACTGCTGTCGGGTTTTTCATCCCGGAATACTTTTTACAATGCTTTCAAGAAGGTTGAAGGTATTTCTCCCGGCGCATTTGCAGCTCAAACTGGCGATTAAACGAACAGGACACCTCCATAAAATAATACTTGTCGCAGTTAATTCCGGAAAACTGGAAGCTTTACACCCCGGTTTTTGCTCCCAATGCATCCTTATTTTTCTTCTTTCCCGAAAAATTTGTCTCATTTTTCAAAAACGGTACTTCTAAACAGTCGGTTATTCAGTTTTTCATACCCGACTTTCTGATCTTTGCGATTAAAAATTACTGCTATTAATTGCGTATTTATTTTTTACCTAAAACTTATAATTATGAGAAATTACTTTTTTGTTACCGTTGTGTTGTTAAGCGTCGTGTTTTCGGGATGCACAAATCAATGTTCCGAGCTAACCGATCATGGAAAATTGACTATTGAAAAACAATTGCTGGATGAATGGGAAAAGATTATGACCACTATCGAAGATTCAGATAGTGAAGCGTACGCATCTTTCATCAGTCCGGAGCTTATCCTGATGAGTTCGGAAGGTGCTGTTTTTTATTCAAAAGCTGCATACATTGATAATGTTCGAAATTGGTTTGCCACCAGAAAAAGTACAGCAATTCAGCAAAAAAAAATCATCGTTACACCACTTAAAGAGGATATTGCTCTTCTTGATCAGGAGTCAGATTTTGTTGTAACCTATCAGGATAGCAGCATCCAGAAGGTTCATCATGCTGTGTCTTTTGTTTTTAAAAAAGAAGGACCAGGTTGGAGGATTATTCACGGACATGAATCCTTCAATAATATGGAATGATAACCATAAAATGACAGTAATTATATTTATTGCAAACATTGTACTTACGCTGATTCTGCTATGTTTCAATGCAAAGAAATTTTCTTCATTGATGTATCTGGGTCTTTTCTTTGTACTGATGAATATGTATAGTTTTGGTCAGTATCTGATTTTTACCCCGAGAGAGCCACACTTTGGTAAACTGGTTGCGCTTAACGTTTTTATTACAGCCTGTATGGCGGGGCCTGTATTGTATTTCTATGTGCGAACTATCCTGACTGACAGTTCAAAAATGAGTATAAATGACATCTGGCATTTGCTACCTGTATTGTGTATTATCATCAGTGCCACGTTGTATGGCTTCATTCCGGAAACTGCATTTTTTTTTATTGTTCCAACCCTGATGATGGCCTATACAATTTTGTCGTCAATAAAGATTTTTAATTTTAAAAAACATGACAAAGAAAAACTGGCTTTTAGCAGCCAGTCCTCTATAATACCCTGGATATCCATTCTATTGGGTTTGACAACAGTTGCCGCACTCAGCATGTTTTTTTGGGGAGTGCAGATTTTATTTTTTAAATATCCGGATTTAATTCCCGCTCATAAATTTTTGCAAAACTTGTTGATTTTCGCGCTAACCGGTGCAGTGGTGGCGACATTTGTTTTCCCTTGTATTTTGTATGGTATGCCGCAATTGCCTCATGGAAATAGCTATTGTGCAAAATCAATGTTTTTACCGCAGGAACGACCTGTCATAGCGTCGGTAACTTCGAAGGATTATTTGTTACACATTCAACAAAAAACAGATGCCTTGATGGTCAATGAACGTCCCTGGCTTCAGTCGCAATGCAACCTGAGCAATTTCGCAAAAATCGCAAATTTACCTGCCCATCATCTTGCCTGTTACTTCAGGTACATCAAAAAGCAAAGCTTCATTGATTATCGCAATGGGTGGCGTATTGAACAAGTGAAAAAACTCCTCTCGCAAAGCAATGCCATGGAGTTATCCCTGCAGGAAATTGGGTTTTTGTCCGGGTTTTCAACCCGTCTGCAATTTTTCAGGGCTTTCAAAAAAGCTGAAGGCTTTTCAATTCATAAATTTTTATCGCAAAATTTTAAATAGTAAAAAGATGAAGAAGCAATTTTTCCTCCTCGCAACCGTGCTGCTCCTCGGCATCCAAACATTTGCCCAGTCCGGCGTAGCCATCAACACAACCGGAAACGACCCCGACACCAGCGCCATGCTCGATGTAAGTTCAACCACAAAAGGACTTTTAATTACACGCATGACCCAGGCCCAGCGAACGGCCATTGCCATTCCTGCCAAAGGTTTGTTGGTTTATCAAACCGAAACACCGGAAGGATTCTATTACCACAATGGAACATCATGGAATCACCTTGCCTCGGCTACCGGAACCGCCCCCGGCCAAATGCAATACTGGAATGGTACGGCATGGGTAACAGTAGCTGAAGGTAAAGGTGGTCAGATACTCATATTTGCAAATGGCAGTCCACTTTGGGTTTATGAATACGATATTATCAACCACCTGAATATAGGGGATTATTACCAGGGAGGAACCATTGCCTATTTCCTGCAACCCGGCGACCCTGGTTATGATGCCAATATCAGGCATGGATTGATTGCTGCACCAACTGACCAAAATACCATTAGATGGAACAATGGTACCAACATCACAACCGGAGCAACAGCCACTGCAATAGGAACAGGCAACGCAAATACAGATACCATTGTAGCAAAACAGGGTGCCGTCAACTACGCGGCAAAACTTTGTGCTGATTTAGTTTCTGGCGGATATAGCGATTGGTATTTACCCAGCAAAGATGAATTAAACAAACTTTATCAAAACAGAATGATAATTGGCGGTTTTGCTAATCATCACTACTATTGGAGTTCTTCTGAGGATAATATCAGCTACGCATGGTGCCAATATTTCAAATATGGCACCCAGGACGCCCTCAATAAGAACAGCGTACTCATGTTTCGTGCTATCCGGGCTTTCTAGACCTGAGCTTGTCGAAGGCTTATCCATTAACCAGTTTTCCAGGAAATTTAAAATTTTTAAGACAAATACAAATCAAATTAACATGAAACGTAAACTTCTTCTCTTCGCAACCTTGCTGCTTCTCGGCATCCAAACCTTTGCCCAGACAGGAGTAGCCATCAACACCACAGGAAACGACCCCGACACCAGCGCCATGCTCGATGTAAGTTCAAACACAAAGGGACTTTTAATTCCCCGGATGACCCAAGCCCAGCGAACGGCCATTGCCCTTCCTGGCAAAGGATTGCTGGTTTATCAAACCGAAACACCGGAAGGATTCTATTATTACGATGGAACATCATGGAATCATCTTGCCTCGGCTACCGGTACAGCCCCCGGCCAATTGCAATACTGGAACGGTACGGCTTGGGTAACTGTAGCTGAAGGTAAAGGTGGTCAGATACTCATATTTGCAAATGGCAGTCCGCTTTGGGTTTATGAATACGATATTATCAACCACCTGAATAT
>RZYY01000112.1 GCA_009930115.1 Sphingobacteriia bacterium
CAATAGTATTTACAGTTCCGATTGTTGAAGTAACGGTTGGGTGGAGATTATCTTCAACTGTAATTATCGCATTGCATGTATTTTCGTTTCCGGAGGCATCACTGACAGTAACCACAATGGTATTTTCTCCTTTATCATTGCAGTTGAAAATAGTCTTACTCAGCGAAATGTTCAGATTTTCCTGTGCAGTACAATTATCAAATGAACTATTATTTACATCAGCAGAAACCAATGTAGCTGAGCCCGATTCGTTCAGAGCGATTGTAGCATTTTTGCAGACAGCAGTAGGTGGTATATTGTCATTTACGATTATATTAAAGTAACATGAACTGCTCCAGTTACCCGATTCATCTTTTACCCTGTAGGTTACGACTGTAGTTCCAACCCCGAAAGTTGCACCCGGAAGATGCGATTTTTCCCAAATAAGGTTTCCCTGTGGTGTACAGTTATCAGTTGCAGTTGGTTCTGTCCATGTTACAGTGTTACTACAGGTTCCGACAGCAACATTTACGGTAATATCTGAAGGACAACCACTTATTACAGGTCTCTGGTTATCGTTAATGACAACGGTAAATGTACAGGTTGCACTTTTGTTGCCCGAAGCATCTATGGCACGATAAGTAACCGTGGTTGTTCCAACCGGGAAAAATGTACCTGGTTGCTGTGAAACCTCCCATAAAATACTTCCTGAAGGGGTACAATTGTCAGCAGCAGTAGGTTCAGTCCATGAAACAATACGGCCGCACTGACCGGCAGAAGCATTTAGTTCAATAGCTGACGGACACCCCAAAACAACCGGTATTTGTATATCATTTACCTTTACCGTGAAGCTGCATTGGCTGGTATTGGGAGGAGAAGCTGCATCTGAAACGGTATAGGTAACGGTGGTTGTTCCTACATTAAAAGTATAAATCCCAATCTGGCCGCTTCCGGTATCTGTGGTTGCGCCGGTCATTTCCCATGCCAATGTTTCTCCGGAACAGTTGTCATCGAAGTTAACAGCAGGAACAGCAACGCTGGCGCTACATGCACCGGCATCATTATCTACCTCAATATTTGTAATCGGACAATCAATCGTGGGTTCTTGCGTGTCGTTAACAGTGACGGTGAAACTGCATGTAGCCGTGTTTTCGGCAGCATCGGTAACGGTTACCGTAACAGTGGTAACCCCAACATTAAATGTTTGGGCGCCGGGCTGGCCATTGCCGCTCAGAGTTGTTGCTCCAGTTGTAGTCCATGCAATTGAAGAACCTGGACAGTTGTCGCTAAAGGTTATGGCTTGAATAGTAACCTCAGCATTACAAACATTGCTATCATTATTTTCTGTAATATCAGCAGGACAAGTGATTGTCGGGTTTTCGTTGTCTTCCACTGTAACTGTGAAGCTACATTCGACAGAATTATTTTCAGCATCGAATGCGCTCCAGGTCACGGTAGTTGTACCTTTATTGAATTGCACGCCGGTAAGTGTGGTTGATGTGTCGGTTCCAATCGGGCCTATAGTTGTAACGCCGGTGAGTTGATAGGTTAAACGAACAACCTGACAGTTATCATCATAACCTGTCGGGTCAAATTCAGTACTTTGAGCTGAATAAGTACACTCGCCTGAATCATTATTATAACTCGCTGCAATTCCGGTGGGGCAATTAATAGTAGGATTATCATCATCGGAAACAGTAACGGTGAAAGAGCAGGTTTCTTCATTTCTTACACCATCCGTTACGGTCCATACAACTGTTGTTACACCAGGTAAAAATATTACGCCATTAAGTGTGGTAGAAGTATTTGTTCCAACGGGTCCGAGTGTTGTAGCTCCTGTAAGCTCGTAAACGTATTTATCTAAAACACAGTTATCAGTGGCCTCAACATCCCAGGTAGTTCCGCTGTGAGTGTATAAGCAATGGTCACCGTTGGTTCCAACTTCCTGATTTCCTGACGGACAAGAGGTTATAACAGGGTCTTCAGTATCGGAAATGGCAACGGAAAAGCTGCATGATGCAGTTCTTCCGGCAACGTCAGTAGTGGTCCAGGTAACTGTCGTGGTTCCGGGCTGAAAGGTAACATTATGTAATGAAGTTCCTGTTCCTGTTGTTGCTCCGGTCAACTCATAACCAGTTGAGGATATCTGGCAGTTATCAGAAGCATTGGCATCCCAGTCAGTTCCCGAATGAGTGTAAGTACAACCTGTGCCTGCAGGAGCAATTTGATTATCCACACAAGATATCTGCGGATCAACATTGTCAATTAAGGTAACATAAAAATTGCAGGAGTTGCTGTTTCCTGCTTGGTCTGTAGCTGTTATAGTAACCTGTTGCTGGGTATTGTGTCCGCTAATGGAAGTTTCGTGCGCCGGATTTTGGACCAGAACAATATTTCCGGTAGCGGTGCAATTATCGCTAACGGTAACCAGCGACCGGTAATCGGGCAGCGGAGCACTACATCCGTTAGCAGGACTTGGATTGATCGTTTGATTGCCCGGGCAGGTTATTAAGGGTTGAACATTTTCGAGGTTCGCTATGTATTGTACTGATGTAGTACAGGCCGGCGTGGTTCCGCTTATCGCCCTCACAGTGTATGTTGTAGCAAAAGTAATGCTTGTTGTGTAAGGCATATCTCCGATCTTTGTAGTATTGGCCTGGTTCCACAATTCAAATGTACTCCCATTGGTAGCAGTGGCCGAAATGTCAAAATCAACCCCCGGACAAATAATCGTCGGATCAGTTGAAACAACCACATTTGAGGGTAAAGGGTTTACAGTAATGGTTACAGTTCCGTTATAAATAGGCATTGAATATCCATTGGCATCGTGCACACTGACCAGATTATAGGTTGTGGTAACGGACGGAGTCACGTCAATAGGATCACCACCATAATCCGGATCATCAGGGTCGCAATTACTCTGATAATTGTTTATTGTATAATTGTTGGTCCCATCTGAATAAACAACAGTCCACGGTGAAACACCAGCACATATTATCACCTGAATGGTTGTAGTACCCCCTTCACAAATAGTGGTTTCACCCAAATCAGTGATAAACGATTCACCCGAATCCTGTGCAACGGTTACCCCTGGCATGCCAAGGAAAATCATGGCGATCATTAAACTCAGAAAAGCATAGTTGAATCCGGACTGTATGGATTCCCGGGAAAAAAAGTAATTATTTTTCATCGTTCCTTTTGGTTTCATAGATGAGTATTATTAATACTATTGGCCTTTTCAGGCAATTGATTGTTCGATTGATTGTTTATCAGGATTTTTTGAGATAAATCCGGTCTGTAAAGCTGAATTCCCGGATTAAAATGTGTTCCCTGTGTTGCATTGGACAGAGGTAAGCATCCACTTCTCGCTGGTTGAAAAAGAAACACCTTCTGTGTAAAAACGAGGAGGGGACGCTCAAAACCTGAACATCTCATTCCCGGTGTTGTATAAACACTGAAATGCAATAAAAAAGAATTTAAAAATGTAAAAAAATCTCTCAAAATAATTAGAATATAATTTATTAATTCGAAATATTTTCTAATATTTGAACATATATTTTATCATGCGTAAAATAATTTATCAATAAAAAATGAACTGTGATTTCAAATAAATCACGAAGTTGATCTGACTCAGGTTTTAATCATATATTTCATCTTTATTTCCTGTATTTGCGGTGATTTCTTACCATCAGAAAGGAATATGATTTCATCAAATTCCGAAACTCGGAGAGTCTCCCGGTACCGGGAGAGACTCCGTAATTCCGGCAGGCCGTCAAAAACAATCCTAACGGCTTTTCTTTTACCCAACTGTGAAGCTAATAAGTAATCAGTGAACATATTTCTTCTGCGGCAGTTTATCTTGCGTATTAATATTCCGGTTTGGAGTTTGCAAAATTAGGGTAGCGTCGTGGCGGGACAAAATAAAATACCTCAGTAAAAACTTCGTATTGACGGATCAGATAAAAAAACAGAAGGAATTTACCTCAGTAAAAATTCAGTATACTAGTATTTCTGGTGCACAGTATTGGTTTTTCTTTCCCTTAAATATTTGTTTTTGTGGCTGTTATTTAAAAACTCTACTACTGCTTTAAGGAGTTTTCCCGATAATTGTTTTGAGCCAAGGTGATCCGCTTTTACTCCTGAAGGATATCTGACCTTTTATTTTTGATGCATAAAGGGGGACTGATCAAAAACACATTTTGCACAGCTGAAAAAATAAAAATGGCTGAAAAGATTTCAGGCGTTCACACTAACAGGGAAAATACTCAGATTTTGAGCAAATAATTTACCAGATTATCTCCAGAATTCAAACCAATTTTTTTTCGGATTTTGAATCGGCTCTGTTCAATGGTACGCAAAGATCGCTGGGTAAGTTTTGATATTTCCTTACTCGGAATTTGCAGGCGAAGCATGGCACACAAACGGATTTCTGCAGGCGAAAGATCAGGATGTTTTGTGGTTAACTTTGCAATGAAACCATCGTTAAGTTCGTTAAAGCGATTTTCAAAATCTTTCCAGAGCTCTTTGCTTTTATCTTCAGTCTTAAGTGTATTCATTACAGGCTGAAGCTTAAACAACCCATCATCATCAAGCTGATCCACGTATGTTTTCATTTCGCTCTGAAGTTTTTTAATCACTCTCTCAGAATTCATCAATGCCATTGCTTTTCCGGTTAAATCCTGACGGTTACTCTCAAACTGAATTTGCAGTTTCGAATGCTCTAATTCTTTTATGGTGTAATTTTTTTCAGCAATCTTCTTATGCTTTCCAAAATAGAATAGCAAAAAACTGAGGAAAACAACAATAGTAAATCCTGCAATCAGCACTAAAATCAACCTGAGTTTGCAAAAGCGGTTTTCACTTTCAAGCGTGGAGAGGGTTCTCTCATATCTGGCAATGTCGTGAAAAGCCTGCATTTCGGCTATGCTTGCAATCTTCTTCAGTGTGAATATGCTGTCGCGGATAGCAACACTTCGCTGAAATTTATCGAAGGCATCTTTGTAGTTACCATTGATACTGTCAACAGAAGCCATCAGGCGGTATGCAGCTGCCTGTCTGCTCATTTCCCCAACATCTTCCGCAATACTGAGTGTCTGATGTAAATAATCATCTGCAAGCTCAATCTGCCCGGTTTTGAATAAATGTGAGGAATAAAAAAATAAAAAATCTGCTTTTAATACAGAGTTTTCTAACTGTTCAAGGTATTTCAATCCTCTGCTGTAAAATGACGATGCTTGGTCATACTTCATAACAGCATCATAGGCCCTTCCCATATTTCCGTGCAATGCAACAAGATTTTCAAGGTCTTGATTTTTTTCAGCCAAAAAAATACCTTGTTGAAAATATGACAAAACAAAAGGCAAAGAATCCGGTTGTGCAGCCATCAATGATATCAAGTTATTGATATAAGTGATTTTATGATTAGTCATCTCTTTTCTTTCAGCTATCGTCAGTCCTTTTTTGTAATAATAAGCTGCACGTTCAATTAAATCCAGTGAAACATAAACATTACCCAGGACATTATAGGATAAAACCAATCCGATAGTATCAGTTGCTTCCTCCTGAAACCCGACGGCTTCCAATATGTACTTCATGGCAAGATGATACTGGCTGCTCCGATCATATAAAACTGCCAGATCGTATTTTGTTTTTGCAATGCCCGGCAGATAATTACGATGAATATCAATGTCGAGTGCCTGATGAAGAAATATTTTTGCACTGTCGATTTTCCCCTGCATTCTGAAAAGTGTACCTGCGTTGTTGGCTGCCATTGCCCTGTCCTTCATTATTAAAGAATGCTCCGGCAGAGAAAGCGTTTTTTTAAAAAATATAATGGCTTCTTCACTGTTTCCGGCATACCAGTGATATAACCCTCTGAAATTATAGTAATTGGCAATCTGTTTCACTGAACCATTTTGTAGTAATGGGGCAGCCTCGTTGAGCAATAAATCAGCTTTTTCCATGCTGTCAGGCATCAATTCAACGGCAAGAAGGCACTTTGCATGTAAACGGTCAGATTCAGTCTCCCCGTTCAAAGTTGCATTTCGCAGACTGTCAACACGTTCTGCAAAAACAATTTCGGATAAAAAACAAAAAACAATAATCAAAAACTGCCGGATAAAAAGTTTCCCGAACATTGATAACTGATCCATTTGATGAGCAAATTATTAGGCTTACAGTTCATGAAAATCCCCTCACAGATCAACCTTACATTTAATTATACCAGGAATAAACAATCGCTGCAAATTTAATATTTTAGCTAAGTCAAACCCTTTACATAATTAAAATAATGATAAAAAATTAATCTAAACTTACCAAAGACTTTGCGGTTGGGTCACTTATCAAGAAAAAACAAAACGTCAAAACGCGTCCGGATTGTTGCTTATTCAATTGAATTACAGTTATTTTCATGACTTATATACACTGGCTGGTTTTAGCAAATTCGTTAATCATAACCCCTTCTGTTTGTAATTGTTTTAAATTATCTCTTGTCAACTAACAGCATAAAAATATCAGGAAAAAGTAGTAAGAGACCACTCCAGCAAATTTCGTTACGCTACACCCAAGTTCAACTATTGCTGAAAACTTATGCAGATATTAGTATAATTCTTTACCTGAATCCAAAATCACAAAGTGGCAAATCTCTGACAAACTGAAGGATGGCACTGAATTCTCTTAAAAGTCACACCTAAATTTTAACATGCCCAGTAAATAACTGTCAGCGCTCAGTTCCGTTTCAAGTTTTTCGGGGTCACTATTTAAAAGCATTTTATTTAAGAAGTACCTGTCGTTTACTAACCGCCTTTTTATAGTTTTGCAGCCAGATTTATTAACGATTAAAGCGAAAGGGATGAATAAAAAAATTGGAATCCGACACGAGGATAAGTATTTGATGGAAAGAAGAACTGCTCTGCCTCCACGCTTTGTAAAACAGTTGACTGAGCAGGGGTTTAAAGTGTATGTGGAAGACTCGCCAAAACGTATCTTCAATGCTACCGAATTCAGGCGTGCCGGAGCAATTATCACCGACAATCTGACCGAAGTGCCTGTAATATTTGGCGTGAAGGAGATTCCTTCAACCTGGTTTGAAGAAGGGAAAACCTATGTTTTTTTCTCGCATGTCATCAAGGGGCAACCTTATAACATGCCGATGCTGGCAGCAATGATGGAGAAAAAGTGCAACCTCATTGAGTACGAAAAAATCACCGACGAGCAGGGGAAACGACTGATTTTCTTTGGCAGGTATGCCGGCCTTGCCGGAATGATCAACTCTTTGTGGTCATACGGTCAGCGGATAAAAGTTCAAGGAGAAAAAACACACTTCAGCAGAATCAGACAGTCACACAAATACAACTCACTTGCCGATGCTGAGCAAGCTGTGAAAGAGGTTGGAGAACTTATTCGCGCACATGGCATCAATCCGGAAATGGCTCCTCTGACAATCGGTTTTACAGGAAACGGAAATGTGAGCAAGGGAGCCCAGCATATTGCCAATCTTCTTCCGGCTGTAGAAATTACACCCGAAGAATTACTCAACCTCAAATCCAAAAGTAACTACAGCAACAAACTGGTTTACAAAGTCATTTTTAACGAACAGGATTTGGTTGAACCAAAAGTAGCAGGTCAAAAATTTGATCTGCATGACTATTATAATCATCCGGAGAAATATCAGAGCTGTTTCGAAAAATACCTCCCTCACCTGACTATCCTGATGAATTGCATGTACTGGGACAACCGCTACCCGCGTATTGTTACCAAAGATGCTGCTGAAAATCTTTTCAAACAAGGAAACATGAAACTGAAGGTAATCGGAGATGTAACCTGCGATCCCGATGGATCAATAGAGTTTACCCACAAAGGAACCGAAATCGAAGACCCAGTTTTTGTCTATCACCCAATCGACCGTAAACCTGCTATGGGATTTGACGGAGAGGGAATTCTGGTAATGGCAGTTGACATTTTACCCAGTGAACTGCCACGCGATTCTTCCGAAGGCTTTGGCGAGGCGCTCATCGAATTTGTTCCGGCCATAGCAGAAGCAGATTATTCTGTCGATTTTGAAAAACTTAAGCTTCCTCCGGAAATCAAAAGAGCCATGATTTTGCACAAAGGAAAACTTACACCAGACTTCACATACTTAGAGGCTCATCTCAATAAAAACAAATCTGTTTAATCATATATTAATTCTTTAAAAATGAAAAAAGTACTGATTTTAGGTGCAGGACTTGTTGTAAAGCCCATAGTCACCTATCTGCTTAAACATGGATACCATGTAACTGTTGCTACCAGAACAAAATCAAAAGCTGACGCCATGATTGGCGGGCACCCAAACGGAAACTCAATTGCATGGACAGTGGATGACGAACCTGCCCTCCATGAAATGGTGAAAAATCATGATCTTACAGTAAGCCTGTTACCATGGGCGCATCATGTGATGGTGGCAAAAATTTGCATTGCCCACAAAAAGAACATGGTTACGACTTCTTATGTAAAACCTCCTATGCAGGCACTCGATGAACAGGCAAAAGCAGCCGGCATTATTATCCTCAATGAGCTCGGGCTTGATCCTGGAATTGACCACATGTCGGCCATGCGTATCATTGACCATGTACACAACAAACAGGGGAAAATTGAAGAGTTCTATTCCCTGTGTGGTGCTCTGCCAGCTCCGGATTCCTGCGACAATCCGTTCAATTACAAATTCTCATGGAGCCCCAAGGGCGTAGTTATGGCCGGCAATAACGACGGTCATTTCCTGAAAAAAGGAAAAGAATACTACATCGACCCTGCCGATCTTTTCAAAAACCCTTTTAGCATTGATTTTCCAGAAGTTGGACGTCTGGAGGTTTATCCCAACCGCGATTCATTACCCTACACAGACCTTTATGGTATTCCCGAAACAAAAACCATGTTCAGGGGAACTCTTCGTTTTCCGGGCTGGTGCGAAACCATGGATGCCATGAAACATATCGGTTTGATTACCAGCGACGAAAAAGACTTTACCGGAAAAACATACGCCGGATTGATCGCTATGCTGATCGGTGAAAAAAATGCTGCAGATATTAAGAAAAAAACAGCAGAATTTCTCCACATTCCGCCCGACAGTTATGCCATTAATGCCATGGAATGGCTGGGACTTTTCGAAGATAAACCCATGGGACGCGGGAAAGATACGCCTTATGAAATCACTTCCGACCTTATGATCAGTAAAATGATGCTTGGAAACAATGAACGGGATATGGTCGTCATGCAACACACTTTTCTTGCCTCCTACCCCGACGGGTCAAAAGAAGTTGTCAAATCGCGAATGCTCGACTTTGGTACTCCGGCCACCGATACTGCCATTGCCAGAACTGTGGCTTTACCCGCCGCTGTTGGCGTGGAAATGATACTCGAAAATAAAATCAGCGCCCGTGGTGTGCACATTCCTGTGATCCCCGAAATCTATCATCCGATTCTCGATCGTCTTGAAGATATGAACATCAGAATGATTGAAGAGTACGGTCTGCCGGAAAGCGAAAATATCAAATAATCACCTGAACAGATTTTTACACACAGAAAACCCCATCAGCTCTCCAGTAGCAGATGGGGTTTGATTTTAATTCAGACTTGTATTTCAAACAACTGCCGGCAATTATTGAAGTTAAATTTTCCCTGATGCTTTGTGGTTTGCTCCCAATGTTCTTTTTTTGCAAAACAATTTATTAAAAAACCTCAGGCCATGAAAATTGAAAGAAGCAGTGGAATATTATTACACCCCACCTCATTACCCGGTAACTATGGAATCGGTTCCTTAGGCAAACAGGCACTGGCATTTGTGGATTTCCTTGAAAAAGCAGGACAAAAACTCTGGCAGGTACTTCCAATGGGACATACAGGTTATGGTGACTCACCCTACCAGTGTTTTTCCATCTATGCCGGCAATCCCATCCTGATTGACCTCGATCAGCTTGTTGATGACGGCCTGTTGTCGAAAAAAGATTTTTCGGCCATCCCGGATTTTCCTGAAGGCAAAGTTGACTATGGCAGTGTGATTGATTTTAAACGCAAAATGATAAAGATTGCCCATAAAAACTTCTTTGAGAAATCAACAGATAGGCAGGTGGAATATTATGCTTTCATCACAGAAAATAACCGATGGTTAAAGGACTATGCCACCTTTGTTTCTCTAAAGGAGCTGTTTGGTGGAAAACCCTGGTGGGAATGGCCGGAGGAATTCAGATTAAGAAACAATGAAGCGCTGGAAACCTATTACAGCCATTCACAGTTTGAAATCAGTTTTCACCAGTTTGTTCAATGGTTATTTTTTCGTCAGTGGAAACAAGTGAGAAAATATGCCAATGAGAAAAAAATCAGGATTATCGGCGATATTCCGCTTTATGTAGCACACGATAGTGCTGATGTCTGGAGCAATTACCATTTGTTTCAGTTTGATGAAAAACGTAACCCTATCAGCGTAGCCGGTGTGCCCCCTGACTATTTCAGCAAAACCGGACAGCTCTGGGGTAATCCCCTTTACAACTGGGAAGTGATGCAAAAAAACGGATTTAAATGGTGGCTTGGGAGAGTAAAAGCTTCCTTCGAGCTTTACGATTACGTGCGCATTGACCATTTCAGAGGGTTTGAAGCATACTGGGCTGTGCCTTTTGGCGAAAAAACAGCCATCAACGGAGAGTGGATAAAAGCTCCCGGCGACGAACTTTTCGAAACCATTCGCAAAGAACTGGGCACTTTACCAATTATTGCCGAAGACCTGGGAATCATCACACCTGAAGTGGATGCACTGAGACTGAAATACGAGTTCCCCGGTATGAAAATTCTTCAGTTTGCTTTTGATTCAGATGATGAAACAAAATATCTTCCACATACTTATACCGACAATTTTATTGTCTATACCGGTACACA
>RZYY01000289.1 GCA_009930115.1 Sphingobacteriia bacterium
GTTGCTATTGTGGCCAATCCTAACCGAATTCTTAATCACGAGCGTCTTAACGAAATCTTTCAGTATGTCAACATAACAAATGCAAGAGAACTGCTGATTTATGGAGGGATTGCTCTTGTTGTTGTCTTTCTGATAAAAAACGTTTACATTTTGTTTTTCAAGTACTTTGAGGCACGATTTATCTATAACCGTAGGTACCTGTTAAGTCACAGGCTAATGACAGCCTATATGCAAGCTCCATATACTTTTTATCTTCAGCGCAACAGCAGTGAGCTTTTAAGAAACGTTACACAGGAGATAAATTTAATGATTAACAGTGTTTTAAATCCTGTGATGAAGATTTTGAAGGAAATCATAATGGGCACTTCCATTGTTTTATTTCTTTTTTTGGTTGAGCCCCTTATCACTTTAATCATTGCTGTGATAATGGGTGGAATGTCGGGTCTCTTCTTATTTTTTACTCAAAAAAGGATGAAATATATAGGAGAAGAAGCGCAACGTTTTCGAAATTTAATGTTAAAATCAGCACGACAAGGATTTGGTGGCATTAAAGATGCTCGTGTACTCAATCGGGAAGGCGAATTTATTGAAGTTTTCAGGGATATGGCTTACAAATCAAGCAGACTTCAACAAGATAAGACTTTTATCTCAGCAATACCAAAACCGGTAATTGAAACACTGGCAGTTGCCGGGATAATGCTGATTGCGTTGATGATGGTGGTTCAGAACAGACCTATTTCAGGTATTGTTCCTCTGCTTGCACTGTATTCGATGGCAATCCTGAGGATTATGCCTGCTATACAACAAATTACGCAACTTATCACCGATCTGCGTTACCATTTACCATCAATAAACCCGGTGTATGATGATCTTGTTTTACTCAGAAAATCAAATATTGAATTTAAAGCAGACAGAAGAAAGCAGGAAAGATTAAATCTGAATAAACTTATAACCATCCGTAATCTTTACTTTCAGTATCCTGGAAGCTCTGAGCAGGCGCTGAGAGGAGTAAGCATCGTTATCGAGCACGGTAAATCAGCAGCATTTGTTGGTGCTTCTGGCGCAGGCAAAACCACTATTGCTGATTTGATTCTGGGATTACTTGAACCACAAAAAGGTGAAATTCTGGTTGATGATAAAAATATTTTTCAACACATTTCTGCATGGCAACAGAATATAGGCTATATTCCTCAGTTCATTTATTTATCGGATGATACTTTGCGTAGAAATATTGCTTTTGGCTTACCCGATTCAAAAATTGTTGAAGAAAAAGTACAAAAAGCTGTTGAACTTGCACAGCTCGGTGAAATGATAATGAGATTGCCAGAGGGATTGGATACTGTTGTAGGCGAGCGTGGAACAAGGCTTTCTGGTGGTCAGAGGCAGCGTGTGGGAATTGCCAGGGCACTTTATAACAATCCCCAGGTGCTGGTAATGGACGAAGCTACCTCTGCTCTCGACAACGTAACCGAACAACTCATCATCGAAGCCATTGAAGCGCTGAAAGGCGAACGAACCGTGATTATGATAGCGCACCGGCTTACCACTGTGATGAACTGCGATGTTATTTTTTTTATGGAAAACGGGATAGTGGTTGATCAGGGTACGTATAAAGGATTGATTCAGTCTAATCCAAGATTTAGGGCATTGTCAAAAGAGAAATAAAACTAATAAATCTATAGTGTCCGGAAAACTAATTAGAGATTCCTCACCACCGGCTGGCGGTATAGAATGACAAGACTTTTAGGATATTTATGATAAGAATGGGGATGGCGGCGGCTACGCCGCCACCATCCCCATATCCAAAAACGTAACCCACTGTCATTCCGGGCGAAGGAAGGAATCTTACACTCATTTTAAATTGGACAATAGTGTAAATAAATATCACATCAGTAAAAAAATCTTCAGATGAAGTAAAGTAGGAAATTAAAGAACATTTCTTTGAAATCAGACACAGCAATTATGAATATTAAATTGTATTTGCATATTGGAACAGGTAAAACAGGGACAAGTGCTATTCAGCAATTTCTCTGTGATAACAGAATAATGTTAGCAAAGAAATTTAAGGTTTTGTACCCAGATTTGGGCAGCAGTATTTTACTTCCGGCAAAGGTCAAAGGAAGTTTTAACAATTGCAAGTTCCTGAATGAAACATTAGGAAAGGATGATCATGAAAAATTCAAAAATGAACTGGTTAAATGCTTTTTGTTTGCTGTACGAAAAAAAATTCCCACCATTGTTTTAAGTTGTGAGAGTATATTTC
>RZYY01000290.1 GCA_009930115.1 Sphingobacteriia bacterium
GCTTAATGCATCAAGAATCTCAGGAACAACCAAAGCCTCCACGGCATGGTTCCACAGCGTATCAATCCCGGTTACATATGATTTATAATACCAGGCGGCCTGCTCTAACCCTACCATGGCCTGTTTTTTGTCAACCGCTTCCCGCTCGATTGCCTGGGTTAACCGGTTCGTATACTCCCCAAACTCAATTTTATGGTGCAGGCTATCCAACAAAGCGTCGTGATTCATCATTCCTTTTTCCTCGCGGTAAGCCAGCGCTTTTTGATAAAAATCAAGCGCCTCCGCCAGCTGGTTAGCACGAAGATGATCGGTTGCTTCATCGAGGTAGCTGTAATAGACATCATATTGAAGCTGATTCAACTTTTGCTGAACCTGTAAACTATGCACGCCCCGGCAATAAGCCGAATCGATCCGAAAGGCTTCGCGAAAAAAAAATAACGCTTCGCGGGGTGCAGGCTTTGCCATCGAACGGGCTCCCTGATCATACAAATCCTGAAACAAATGGCTAAACAGGATAAAAACAGCTTCATCCGAGGGTATCAATCCATTAGCCCGGAGGTAAAGGGCATGGGCTTCATTCAGATACTGCTCAGCAAACTCATAATTACCGATGGTAAGAGTCCGTCGGGCGATCAGCAAATAGGCATTGTACAACCCAGACCATGCCTGTTTCACGAGGCTGTCCTGACGGCGGGAAGCATAAAAGAGAGCAGCATTATCGCATAGTGTGATGGCATGGGTAAAATTTTCATTTTTCAATGCCATTACGGCTGCCTCGAGAAAATATTCGGCAGTCACTTCACAGAATTCTCGGCGATACGCTTCGTTACCTGAAAATAGAAAATCCAAACTATCGGTTAGTCCGGCCCCTGAAGCCGTTGATCCGGAGAGCTTCCCCAGAGAATAAAAAAAATCCTGATAGGGATATTCGACTGTTTCTGCCAGCAAAAACCAGGAATTAATTTGTTCATATACTGCCTTTGCAAAAACCGCAGGGGGTAATTCAGGAATCAGTTTTTTCCATTTGCGATATTGGTCATCAATATCCAATTTAAAACCAGTTAGCCGGCCTGAAAGACGTCGTTTGTCGCCTGAAAAATCGGCCGGATCCAATTGATTTAATGGAAGTTGACGATCAAATTCTTCGTTAAGAATACAAGAATACACCCTCAAATAATCGAAATAAGCTAAAAAAGCAAACGGCAAATTGCTGCATTCTGTAGTCGGGATATTCCAAATGGCCGCTAAAATAATTTCGCTGGTTTCAGAGGCAGCATAATAGTGTTGAATTCTGCGTGACAAAGAGTCAAACGCAACAAAATCCTGTTCACGGTAGATAAACTGAATAGTAGAAATTTCAATGGATACCGGAGTAATCGCATCGGGAATGACTGCAGTAAATTCAAAATTCCTGTTCTGTTTGCAAAACAGTTCTCGATGTCCGCCTAAAATTTTCATGCCGGATTCATCCACATATAACCATTCAAGCTCGATGGAAGAAGGAATCAGATAGGATCCAAGATCAAAGCCACGAAAAACCGTTGTGCCTCCAATCGAGTCAAGATGCAGTGAAATATGGGTCATTCCCGGAGCATCGGATTGGTAGGAAAAGGTATAGAAAATAGAATAAGCCGCTTCATCGATGGGAAACCCTGAGGAGCGGGAAATCACTTTTAAAAAGGAATTACAGGTTCGAGAGGACTCGCAAAGCACATCATTGACTGCAAAATCCTTACGGCCTGTCAACGTTCCTGTGAGCCTGTCCTGACCCACAATAGTTTTTCCAGTAGCTAAAAAAAAGAAAAAGAAAAAAAACCAAACCCTACAACGCATGCGACAAAAGTACTGAATGGAATTCACGGAATGAAACGGGGGGAGAAAAAAAATAAAATTCAGGCAACTTTTTCCTATCGAATGGTTACTTGAGTGTGTAAAGTTAATAAACTAGGAATACAAAGAGGTTATTCATTAAAGGAATCCTTGTTCTTGCGTTTGTGTAAAAGCAAACAAAAGATCCGGTAAGCGTCAGGGCAGTTTGAGAAGGCTGCCCTGTTTTTTTTGCAGGCAACCATAATTCAGATGATAAAAAAATATTTAAATGGGGTATAGTGGCTAAAGAAGCCTGTAAATCCAATAACAGCAAAAAGGCTGCCCATTGTTAAATGGACAGCCTTTTTGCTGTATTGGTGCCCAGAACAGGAATCGAACCTGCACTCACGAATGTGAACTAGTCCCTGAAACTAGCGCGTCTACCAATTCC
>RZYY01000291.1 GCA_009930115.1 Sphingobacteriia bacterium
CCCATGCACAAATATGCTGTGCAAATTACCGTTGCCGATTCAAGAGACGGCGCCTGCTCCAGCTCAACACTGAAAGAAGCTGCTTCCTGGGGCAAAGTCGATACCGTTTTCGAACAAATGGTTTATGCCGAAGCTACATCTATCCTTCCTCTTATCATCAGCTATGCCTACCATAAAGGTGACTGGAAAAACCGTAAAAAATGGGAATGGACTAAAATGCTTGATAAATAATACTTTATCAACTTTTAGAGTATAAAGTGGCTGTTTTAAAAGTTTGTTTTATCCTTTATGGTTGAAAACCTGAAATTGAATGCTTTTGAAACCACTATTGTCCAATTAAAAATGAAAGCAATTAGTTCTACTTTAACAGATTAAAAATATCCACACATTATTGATAATTAATTGATTAAATATATTTTGGTGTTCAAAAAATGTCTATTTTTACTGCACAGAAAAACAAGCCATTCGTTCTATAAAATGTTTAACACAACGTAAAAATAACAAAAATTATGGAAAAACACTGGTCTTCTTAGCACGGAGACTAATGTTCCATATTGCTGATTATCAGCAGCATTTCATCAACAGAACCAAAAACAATTTCATTAAAGCAGAAACTTACATCAAGGGTATTGTGAAAAGCGAACTACGGAACATCGGACGAATTTCTGAGGATACAGGTGCTGATGATCACCAGATGCAACACTTTATTACTGAATCAAATTGGGAAGCTCGTAAAGTAATCAACCAGGTAGCTACTGAAGTAAGTACAATTTTGCCAAAAAGAAAGTTGACCGGATTAATCATTGATGAAAGTGGCCGGGTAAAAAAAGGCGACAAGAGCGTAGGAGTAGGCTGGCAATACTGTGGAAATGTGGGAAATGTGGGAAAAATTTCCAATAGCCAGGTAGCTGTTTTTGCGTGTTTAAGCAATGGCGACTTCGCATCCATGGTTGATGACAGATTGTATTTATCCAAAGATTGGTGTGATGATCCCGACAGGTGCGATGAAGCAGGTATTCCAAAAGAGAGCCGTGGCTTTAAAACGAAGTTAGAATTAGCTGTTGACATCATCCATCAACAAGTTGCAAATACGAATTATTAATTAAAAATTACGTAATTCGTAATTCGTAATTGAAATTGATTTTATTGGTGCTGACGGATACTATGGAAACGATGTCAACTTTGCCAGCAAGATAGAGGAACTGGGATATTTGTACATGGTGGATATCCATTCAGATCAGAACATTTATTTGGAACCTGCGGAACTGATCGTTCCCGAGCGCAAAAGCAAACTTTTTAATCGACATTTAAAACATCAACGAGATATAAATTACTCATTCTCCAAAACTTAAATTTGTTAAATTAGAATTAATCCTGAAATTTTTAAAGAAAATCCATTGCAGTTTAAAAATAAAATGCTAAATTTACAGCAAATGAATAATTCAAGTTTTCATAAACAACGTTGTGAAACATGACACTTATCAAAATTTGCAGGGCAAAAGGGAAAAAGGACAGGTACACGCTTCTTTCCCGGAAATTGCTGGAGTTGCTCCGCGACTATTACAGGAAGTACAAACCCGGGGAATGGTTATTTGAAGGTCAGTCAGAGGGTAAATACAGTGCTGAAAGCATTGCAAAGATATTGCATCGTGCAGTAAACAGAAGCGGAATAAAAAAATATGTCACACCTCATACCTTGCGGCACAGTTTTGCCACGCATTTACTCGGGCAGGGAGTTGATCTGCTGTTTGTGGGTTCGCCCGGAAACCCCTTCGGACAAGTGATTCCGGCGAATGAAGTCGATTTTTGGTGCCAGATGGCGGCAAAAACTTCGTTGAACGTTGTGTTCGACATGGTTTACAGCGATTTGTGGTTCGATCAGCATGTGGCATTTCCAACTACGGTTTTGCAGGAACGGGTTTATATCGTCGGATCTTTCTCCAAAATGCTGTCGGTTACAGGATGGCGTGTGGGTTGGCTGGCTGCTCCCGAAACATCAATCACCGAGATTGGCTTGCTTCACGATTTTGCTGGTCTTTCTGCTCCTCACCCTTTGCAGTGGGCCCTGAGCCGTTTTCTGGACGATAAAGAGGCTGTAAATAAATACGTATCAGGGCTTCGCGATTTAATTCGCACCTCGTGCCTTACCCTTGAGGGTGCATTGGTTCAAACAGGTTTTCATGTAGAGCCGGCACACGGAGGTTATTTTGTATGGGCGAAACTGCCTCAACACCTTCCCAACTCTGGAGAATTTGTT
>RZYY01000292.1 GCA_009930115.1 Sphingobacteriia bacterium
ATTTGGGTGCGCTGCACCTGCGATTTTCAGCCACAGCCCCGAATTAGTCGGGACAAGCGTGGCGAAATATTGGTAGAACAAAGGATTACAAGGAATTTTGAAGGTGCCGCCCCGAAAGACGGGACAGGCGCACCGAAATATTTGCTTTCAAAATGCGCTTTTGGGGTTTTTCAGCAGCCCCTGATTATCATTATGCCCTGGTTATGGTTTATCCCGGGATCATTTTCAAATCCATGCTGGGGTGTTTTCCTGCCGGAACTAATTAATGGTGACACATGTAGATATAAAAGTGATTATTGAGATAAGTTTAAACCGGTCAGATGCTTTTAGTCAGGCCGAACAGGATTTTGTTTGCTGCTTATGGTGCATGAATACCTTTACGTAAAATCATTTTACATTTTCATTTGTTGTAGTACAAATTAAAATTTGCCTGAATAATCAGTTACTTTGTTCATTTAGTGGAAATTCCGGATTGTGTAACACGTTGGAAACTTGTTGATTCCGGCATTTTCACCAGATCAGGACCAAATCAAATGCAATCTGATTTCAGATTTATCATAGGTATATTGATTTTCTTGTAAATTTACAGGTCAAAAACTAAAAAAAGTGTCAGCGATCAGCGGGATGTTAAGTCAGGTCAGGATTAAAAATTCCGGTAACGGGAAGTTTTACCGGATGGTTGAGCTTTTGTTGGTTAGCTGCACTATGGAGCAAATGCAGATGGTTGTATTTGACCGGTTTGTTAAAATCATTGACGGCAATTTAACATCTTTTGAACAGACCCTAATGACAACGGGAAGAAAGAATTTTTTAACGCAGGGAATTACCTTAAAGAGTTGTGGAAAATTTCGGGATAAACAACAAAAAAGATTTGTTTTTTCTGCTGTTGCTGAAAATCTGCAGTGCTTTCTCTATCAGGTTTTTAATCAATATTTGGATAAAGTGGGGCAGCAATTGAATTTTCGCCGGTTCAGTATGATTTTTTTGCCGATGGGAAATAAAAAAGTAATTTTAGATGCGATATAGTATTGAATCTCAAAACCGAACGTATGATGAAAATACTGGCTATTGATGATATCAGAGACAACCTCATAAGCCTGCAGGCAATCATTCGGGATAATTTTCCTGATGCTGAAATATTTCTTTCACAAACAGGCAAAGAAGGAATAGAATCAGCCATTGCAAATGATCCTGATGTTATCCTGCTTGATGTGGTAATGCCGGATATGAATGGTTTTGAGGTTTGCCGGCAAATCAAGTCCGATAAAAATCTTTCGGATATACCTGTGGTATTCATTACAGCGGTGAAGGGAGATAAAGAAAGTCGCATTAAGGCGCTGGAAGCCGGCGGGGAAGCATTTCTGGCAAAACCTGTTGACGAAAGCGAGCTGATTGCCCAAATTAATGCAATGGTTAAGGTAAAGGCTGCAAACATGATGCGCCGGAACGAAACCGCATATTTGCAGCGAATTGTCAACAATCGTACGCTTGCCCTTGAAAAAGAACTGGAAGAAAGGAAGAAAACAGAAACAGCACTCAGGGAGAGTGAAACCCGTTATAAAGCCCTTTTTGATCAAACGTTCGAAAGTATCTTTTTACACGATCTCCAGGGAAATATCATTGATGTCAATCAGATTGCAACGAGTCAGACAGGCTATACCCGTGAAGACTTGTTGAAGCTGTCTGTTTTTGATATCCTCTCCCACTCCGAAGAAACCATTATTTTACCGAAATCAAAAATTCTTGAAGCCTGGAGCCAGTGGCAACCCGGTGAGCAGATGAAAGTTGAAGCTGAACACCGACGGAAAGATGGCAGCACTTTTCCGGTTGAAATCCTCAGTGGTGTGGTTAATTTTAACGACCAACAGCTGATTCTTGCTCTCGTCAGGGACATCACACAGGAAAAAAAGGCCAAAGAGGCGATACAACAAAGCGAATTTTTTGCAAATGCCGTAACCAATGCCACACCGGCTCTGCTCTATATTTACGATCTTACGTTGAATAAAAACGTCTGGTCAAACCAGGTACACAAAGACTTTTTCAAAGATTTAACCAACAACCCGGCCGGACTTGGCTTTGATAACATTGCTCAATTGGTACCTCCTGAGGATTTCAAGGTGATAACCACCAATACGCAAAACCTTCTGACAGATAAATCAAAAAATCATTTTGAAAGCGAAATACGACTGAAAAAAGGCGACAACTGGATCTGGATGAAAATCAA
>RZYY01000293.1 GCA_009930115.1 Sphingobacteriia bacterium
GATGAGAGATGAGAGATGAGAGATGAGAGATGAGAGATGAGAGATGAGAGATGAGAGATGAGAGATGAGAGATGAGAGATGAGCGATGAGAGATGAGAGATGAGATTGCTCATCGCTCTTCTCTCACCGCTTCTTTCAGTTGGTAAGTACATACACGGTTTCGGCGGAAGTTTCTGGCTGTAACCCTGAGCGTGCCGATCCTGAGACTGCTGAAGCGGAAATTGTCACCCGAATGACGATTAACGATTGTTGATTATTGATTTTTGATCTTTCAGGCCCAGAGATCCCGATTATCATAGCGCTACAACGGCGCCCCTCCATTGTCATCGTCTTCACTTCTGCGAATTGGCGCAGTTAGCTGAGGTCTTTGTTGAAGCATTCCCTGGAAATATCACGTCTATTTTGCAAATTTGGTTTCAAGCTCAGAATATAATTGTTTGTGTTTTACAGGATTTTGTGTCTTAAAACGATTTACATTTAATAATTTCCATTGTACGGCAGGAAAAATGCTGAAATCATAAATTTCCCAATCGGGTGTGCCATTTTCAATACTCAATAAAAATTTCTTGTCTTTGGCGCTTAGTGATGTTTGTATTTTTTCTATCAAAAGCTCCCGTGTGTTTTTATAATCTGCATAAGAAAATGGTTCATAAGTCATTCCGGTAAATTGTTTCTCAAAAACCAGCTGCTGATCTTGTAAATGCGGAAAAAGCATTTCAACAACTGGTCTGTTTGAGCTCACCAGGTAAAAAATGAATCCTTTTTTCAGCTCATCGTTAAAAGGCTGAATTTTAAACATTTTATTAATGTCAAACAAATCTCTGGGGTGCTGCCGATCCAGCGCGGCACACATCTTTCCTCCAAATAAATGACCATTGTCAACCAAATGCATTTCACAGAAGGCTTCGAATTTTCTTTGTGCATTTTCACACAGTGCCTTTGTTACAGGGGGTTTAAAACATCCTCTTTTGATTGTATTTACTTCAACTTTAATACTCACTTCTCTGTCAGAAACAATCAGTTTGGCTTCTTTATGCAAGTGAATAGCAGAAGTATCCGGCAGAAAAGATTCAATTTGTTGACTTATACGATGCAGTGATTTATTGATATTGGCAATAGAAGTATCCCTATCTTCAACCGGAAGGTAGGTCAAATCGATGTCAACAGACAAGCGTGGCATATTGTGATGAAATAAATTGATTGCCGTCCCACCATGTAAGGCAAAACAGTTTTCTTTTGCTACCAATGGAAGCACTGACAGTAAAAGATGAACCTGTTTCTCATACTTCCGGGTATTCATCAGCTTCCATGATTTTGGGAACAGTTATTTTATATTTACTTATATACACGCCATTGGACAGCAGACTTCGATTACCTCTCCCCAAATCTATGCGGCTAATATTAAGCCGGTTGAACCAATCATGCCCTGATTTTTCTGCAAGGTAAATAAAGAGCCTTTTCACCTTTACAGAGGTACAGGTTTCAAGTAAGTCTTGCGTGGTATTTGGAGTCAAATTGGTTAAACCCTGCATTATTTGAAAGCACTCAAAAAGATCTTGTTCTTGAGGTACCAGATACAAACTTTCCATCAAAGCACGGACTGCTGATGCAATTTTTATTTTGAAGCTTTTATGTTCATACTCAACAAGCCCTTTTTCGGCAGGGAGAAAGGAAGAAGTCACATACGTTATTTCAACTCCCCATTTCTGATTATTAAACCAGGTGGGCAATGTTTCGTTGCTTTTTCCAAACAGGAAGACCTTGCCAGGGCTGAGTTCAAGATAATGTGTTTTACCCAGGAGCGAGAGAGCCGTTTTTGCTGCAGGATGTACATTCAGATTTAATTGTTGCTGTAAAGCACAAATGGCGCCTAAATAATCAACAGCATCCTTACTCCTGATCATGGCACCATTTCCTATTTTTGTCAACCAATGGTTGTTGCGATACTTTCTTAAAAGTTCAGAGCTATATCCTTGTTTTTTTAACCAACTACTTGTTAGCACAACCCCGGGAGGCTGAAGTTGGAGAAGTTTGTTTATTTTAGTGCCAAATTCAGTACTCATAGTACACTATTTTATGCAAAAATAAACAAACGATGCGGATTACTTGTAGAGAAATCAAAAATAAAATGCAGTGCTTGGGGATTATTATGAGCGGTGAGATTTGAGAGATGAGAGATGAGAGGTGAGAGGTGAGAGATGAGAGATGAGAGGTGAGAGA
>RZYY01000113.1 GCA_009930115.1 Sphingobacteriia bacterium
GTTGCTAAACCATGTTAGCACATAGGCACCCAAAAATGCTGCCAGAGCTGCCGGTAAAGCAAATAAAAACACTACTCTGAAATTTATTGCCCGCCAGATAAGACTTGTCTTAAAAAGATTATTGGCAAGATGAACTACTGCTGTAAGGGCAATGGCTATTTCAACCGGAAAAAAAAGTGCAAAAACCGGCATGAGTATAGTTCCTAATCCAAATCCTGAAAAAAAAGTCAACATTGCTGCTCCTGACGCAACTAATGCTATAACAACGTATTCCATAATTTTTTGACAAAAATAAACTGTTTTAAAAAATGGCTTACATTTGCTATTCACCAATAAAATCAGGCAAAAAAATGTATAACAAATTAGTGTTCAATATCAAACCGTTGGGTTTTATGTGGGAAACCACTGATCCGTTTCTGTTTTGTGTACATCATGCTGATGCATATCCGGCCGGTAATGAAGAACTGGGCCCGGCAGCATCGCTGGCAGGCCGGCATCTGGGCCAGGATTTTACCCTAAAAGACGGCTGGCGAATGTACCACGGAACAAAGATTCCGGGTTTCCCGGCTCATCCACATCGGGGATTCGAAACTATTACCATCGTTTTGAACGGTATTGTCGATCATTCGGATTCGCATGGTGCTGCAGGCAGATATGGTAATGGTGATGTACAATGGATGACTGCCGGCTCTGGTCTGCAACACGCAGAGATGTTTCCGCTATTAAACCGTGATCGCGGAAACCCACTTGATTTATTTCAAATTTGGCTGAATCTTCCAAAATCAAAAAAATTTGTTCCTCCACACTTTTCTATGCTTTGGGCAAAAAGCATTCCTATAATAGAAGTAAAGGATAAAAATGAAAAAACTACCAGGATTACCCTTGTAGCTGGCCACTTTGGAGATACTCAGGCACCGGCACCAGCTCCGGATTCATGGGCTGCTAACCCTGAAAATGAAGTAGGCATCTGGTTAATTGATATGCCTGCTGAAGCCGAATGGGCAATACCACCTGCTTCACCAGGGCCCCGGCGGTTGCTCTATTTTTATGACGGCACTAAAATTCTTGTTGGCGGAATTGAAATCAATTCACAATATGCGATTGAAATGCTGCCAGATCAGGAAATTATTGTCGAATCCGGAGACAAACCTGCCAGACTACTTTTTCTTCAGGGTAAACCAATCGGGGAGCCTGTTTCTCAATATGGTCCATTTGTTATGAACACACAAAGTGAAATCCAACAGGCAATCAATGATTTCCGAAAAACACAGTTTGGCGGGTGGCCATGGCCACGTTTTGATAATGTGCACGATCGTCAAAAAGGCAGATTTGCGAGATATGCAAACGGGAAAGTAGAAACTCCCGAATAAATAGTTATTTGATTTTTGAAAAAACCAGTAAATTAAGGTTTAACATAAATTTTATCGGGATTACGATACCCCTGAAATGGCTTAAACCATTCAGGAAACTGACTGCCGTTACTTTCAGCCCAGTTTTTGAATTTCAGATGCGACTGAATAATATCAGCCTGTTCAACTGGATAATCGAACTTCTCAGTAAGAAGAACAGCCCATGGAATATTGTTTTTTGTTTTATAATATTTCCCTTCAGATGGGGTGGTATCGTCATCATAAGTTCCGAAAAATGAAGCGTCAGCAAGATCAGTTGGTTCATAATCCGACATGTGTACTTCTTTTGAACGATTCAGATTAATAAAAATAAACGGATTGTAAAATTTTTCGTTTGCCGTAAGATTATAATAATTTACAGCGCCACCGGGACCGGGAATACCTTCATTCATAAAAACAACATTAAAAAAAACAGTATCAGGTTCAACCCATGGAGCGCCAGGTGAAGTGTTGGCACCTGTGTATCCTCCACCAACCGGTGAGAGTACTGTGAAAGCATTGTCCACCACGACAAAAACGGCCTCTGATTGATTAGCCTCCACACCATTGGGAAGTTTTGAGATAATTCCCTGCGTCAGTTTATCACCATTGGCAGATATGACAGATGCAACAGGAACACCTGATAAGCTAAAACCAAATCCGTTTTTCTGACCTGCACCTATCGCTCTGACAATAAATTGATTATTCATTTCTACGATTTCTCCAGTAGCATTTAAAACAAACTTCAGTTTGAAATCAAGAATCAAATCATTGTAATCAGAATCACCACAAGAAGGCCATAAATCTTCAAATGCTACCGTACCAAAATCATCGGCAGGATTAAACAGGTTATAAGCCCTGAAAGGATCATCCGGGTAATCATCTTCCTCATCAGAGACACCATCACCATCAGTATCAACAATTAATGCCATCGGAAGGCAAAGCGGTGTGTCAGACCAATAATCTCCCGGGAAGACCAGGTTGTCAACCAATACTCTTGCAGAACCTCCGTTTCCGTAAAAACTTACCCTGATTTTGAAAGCGTTCTCACTGTTGGCAATTTCGGCAGGAACAGGAACGGATATTTGACGAATGGTTGTGTTGTTATTGATTTGACCCGGAAAGGAATAGGTATAAAATGAAACAGGATCAGCTTCTTTTTCCGGTGATGAACTTTGCGGATCATATCCAATGTATGCGAGCATTATATTTCTGGAACTGCCCGGTCCTCCATTCAGACGGGCATCAAATGTAATTTCACCGGATGAAAATCTGATCCATGGTGTCTTAATCCAGTTTGCATCAGGTGACGGATTATTTAATTGATGAGTCATTCCCGAAAAACTCCCTTCAATGATAAGCCCTGGTTGCTGACTGTTATTCTGATAGTTGAGCTGGACAAAACTCCAGCAGTTAGCAATTTCAATCCCCTGATTCCCTGATTCAAAATCGAGAATTACCTGAGAAAATAACGAAACATTAAGAAATAAATGCAGACAAAGCGTTAAAGCAGAAATAGAAAATATTCTCTTTTTCATTGTGTTACTATTTAGATTTACTTACTTAGTTCCTCTACCTCAGGAACAAATGAATATTCAATGGCACTGGAGATTTCACCGAAGGTTTTCGAAAAATTCCCAAACTGCATTGTGAGTTCCTGAATGTGTGCAGGAACAATAATTGTCTGTTGCAGATTTTGATTGATATTGTACAATTGTTTAAGAAAGACCTTACTGCCATTTCTGACAATAAGAGTTTTTTGGTTATCAACAGCACCCGGTATTCCTTCCAGCTTCAATTCAACCTGTCGGTTAGTACTCCAGTTAAAATCAGAGCTAATTTCAAGTTCGGATGTTTTTTCCGGTTCTGAAGGAACAGGATCGTCCAGTTTGAGGCACTGTGTGAGGGTAAATACCACTATTAATAAGGAAAACAGAAGTAGAATATTAAACTTTTTCATAACTAACGTATAATGATTCATTTTGATAGATCATAACGAATGCCAAAGTGAATCAGATTGCTTATTATTTGTTTTTCAGTTGCTTAAAAAACAGCAGGATACTCAGGTTTTCCCATTTTTGATTCAAAATTCCCAAAAATGGAATACTCAGATCTTTTGACACAAAAATATTTATCCTGAAGTCAGGAATAGCTATTTGACAAACTTTTCTTTTTAAAAGAAAATAATTTTACAGCAGCTTTGAGGTTAAATATTCATTCCTTTCTCCATTCCTGAAGGAACATCTTTAATTTTGAAAAGCTATCTGCAAATGAATACTATTTCCTCTGCCCACAAATTGTGTGGAGAGACTGTTTTTGACCAGCAATCAATACCTTATTGCAATCTGTTTATCAGAAAGATATCTAAGTTAATCATGCGGGATTTCAGCTTCTGCAGCATAGCGTTTACTCATCATTCCCCTTTTGAACAGTGTTTCTTAATCAATTCAGAAAAAACAAAATGAAATAAATATCTGTTTATGAACTATTTAAAATTATATTTTATGAAAAAAATGTGGATTACAGTCATTCTCTTTGTTGGATTTGGCATGCTTTGCACAGCTCAGGAATTTAAGGTAGTAACTATTGTTGAATCGATTGTTCCCGGAGGAATCGGAAGATCACGCATTATCGAAACCCAGACAGAAATTAATGCTGATGAGTTTACAACCGAGCGCACCGATGGTAAAAACAGCAGACAAAACGAAATCAGCCGATCAGATGTAAAGGTAAACTTGTTTGATGAAACCAAACTGCTTAACTTTTACAGCCTTGGCGGCATCAATTTTCAAAACATTGCTTCCAATGATGCTCTCATTACTTCAAAGATAAATAAACTTGTTAAGAAAGGTTGGAAACTGACTTTTATCAGCAGTGCAGTAGAGAGCGATGCCGGAAAGGACGATGGCAACGGGATATTTATCACCAGACTGTTTTTCAGCCGCGACAAGACAGAGGAGGAAAAAGATTAAACCGATATTTCCCCTTTTATGTGAGGGTGCGATTGATAATTCACCAAACTAAAATCATCGTAAGTAAAATCGAAAATATCCGAAATATCAGGGTTTAAATGCATGTAAGGCAGCGGGAAAGGTTTGCGGCTGAGCTGAAGTTTGACCTGCTCGACATGGTTCAGATAAATATGCGCATCACCAAAAGTATGAATAAATTCACCTGGTTTCAGGCCGGTAACCTGCGCTACCATGAGTAAAAGCAGCGAATAAGATGCAATATTGAAAGGGACTCCGAGAAAAATATCCGCACTGCGCTGATACATCTGGCAGGAGAGTTTTCCGTTAGCAACATAAAACTGAAAAAGGATATGACAGGGGGGAAGTGCCATCTTGTCCAAATCACCTACATTCCAGGCACTTACAATATGCCTGCGTGAGTCAGGATTTTCTCTGATCGACTTAATCACATTGCTGATCTGATCAATAGATCTACCGTCAGGTGCAGGCCATGATCTCCATTGATAGCCGTAAACAGGGCCAAGATTTCCCTGTTTATCCGCCCATTCATCCCATATTGTAACTTTGTTCCGGTGAAGATAGTCAAGATTGGTTTCACCTTTCAGGAACCACAGCAGCTCATGAATGATTGAACGCAGATGTAACTTTTTGGTAGTTAATACAGGGAAACCATCGTCCAGGTTGAAGCGCATCTGGTAACCAAACACACTGATTGTTCCTGTACCGGTTCGGTCGCTCTTTTCAACTCCGTTATTCATCACATGGCTGAGTAGGTCGAGGTATTGCTTCATGATTGATCAAATTTATATTTTAAGCTTTTTGTTGCAGGTTTTGTGGTTGCACTGCCTTCATCACCCGAATCAGGTTTCCACCCCAGATTTTTTTAATGTCTTCTTCGGTATAACCCCGTTTAACCAACTCAATAGTAATATTTTGAAACTGACTTACATCAAAACAATCTTCCAAACCACCACCTCCGTCAAAATCACTTCCGATACCAACATGGTCAATCCCGGCAACAGAAACCATATGGTCGATATGATCTACCAGATCCTTAACAGTTGGCAGATTAGGCGGATAATTAACATTTATCGTTTGCCATTCGGTTCTTGCTTTTTGCATTTCTTCATCCGGCAGGTCCCTAAAGTTATTGTATCTTGATCTCAGGTCAGCCATAGCACTGTCACGCTGTGGATTAGGAAGCATTTTTTTTACATAATCACCCAGCAAACAAACCTGAGCTACTCCCCCATTCTTTGCCAGTGCTTTTAACATATCGTCGTTTAAGTTTCTCGGATGATTACATATTGCTCGTGCGGAGGAATGAGAAGCGATTACCGGATATTCCGACAACCTGATCACATCGAAAAAGGCGCTGTCGGAAATATGCGAAACATCGATCATCATACCCAGACGATTCATTTCAGCAACCACTTTTTCACCGAATTCACTCAATCCATTATGCTCGGTGGTGTCGGTTGATGAATCGCAAATGTCGTTGTTATCAGTATGACAGAGTGTGATATAGCGTATTCCGCGATTATAAAAATATGTAATAAGAGAAAGATCATTTCCGATCGGGTAACCATTCTCCAATCCGGTAAAAATTGCCCGTTTGCCTTCCTTAGCCAATTCCAATGCTTCCTCAGGTGTAGTAGTTAATGCCGCTTTTTCGGAATTTCGATTTATGACAGCTTCCACAGAATCACAAATCAACTTTGCACGCTGAAAAGCTTTTTTGTTTCCTTCTTCCGACCGGTCACCCTGACCGAGAAAAACAGCAAAAAAAACAGCATCCAGTCCGCCCTCTTCCATCCTTGGCAGATCAAGACGGCTGCCATGTGAACGCCCGTCATGCCTTTCGGACAAGTCAAATCCGCTGCGCGTCAGATATAAAGGAGTGTCCGTATGAGAATCGATGGTAAGCACCTTTTTATGTATTTCCAGTGCCTTTTTTATCAGTTTCTCCTCTTCATTCATTGTGGAACAACTCATGATAAAAATCAATAAAACGAAAAAATACCTCATGATAAAACAGATTTGGATTATTTGAATTTTCATGTTACTGGCCTCAAAATTAGAAATCTTTAACAAAATAAATGAACAATATTTTCAATTCGCTGGAAAACAAAAATTTATAAAAAATAAAACTAAAAAATGAACCCGAATAATGCAGTTAACCACGACCTAACAGGTTCAAAAGTTGAGTTTTTAAGAAAAATTTCTTATCTTTGCAGAGTAACCGGCCTGAAAAAAATCTAAATTATAAAATATCAACTATCATGCAAAGAGAAAAGACATCAAAATCAGCTATTTGCCTCAGATCACAAAAAATTCTTCAAAAAATCATTAATGAAAACACATTTATAAAACAGCTTTTCATCAATTCTGAAAATCTCAGAGAAGCATCAGAAGGCTTAAGAGCTCATGTAATGTCTTTTTTAAAAAACCGGCAACATGCGCTGGATTTTTACAATGGGGTTGTATCCGGAAGAAAAGCATTTGAAAAACTTAGCTGGCAGGAGATAGCTGCTATCAGAATGCTTGATTATACCGATCATGCAGGGGAAAGCCTTAAAGACCTGAACCTGCGGGGCAAAACCATTACCAATGAACCATTTCAGCATTTATGGGATGCTTTAAAAACAGGGCGAAGTGAAGCCGGTGAAGATTATTTCACCGATATGTTGTATTTGTTCAGGCAATTTTCAGGCAAACTTCAGCTCATTAAACCTGATCATAACCAAATCATTCAGTGGATGAATCGTCATCCTTCCGGTTTGGACAAGGACATAATAAAAATGCATGAAGTCAACAAAAAAAGGATACTCAGGATTATTATCAAAAGGATTGATGATGGTTTATGTTCCAGTCCGCGCTATCGGTTTGAGCCAGGAATGAGTGAAAACGAAAAGTGGCAACTGGCGCAAGGATGGTGGAAAACCAGTCATTTTCACCTTAAATTTGCTGCACGCACACCAGAGCTTCTTAATGAAATGCTCGACTATACGCTGAGCAAAGAGACTCTTGATATCCTTGAAAAAGGACAACAGAAGAAAATTCCCATTTTTGTAAACCCGCATTATCTATCGCTACTGAATGTAAATGCACCTGCCGAATATGCAGGTGCTGATCTGGCTATAAGGGACTATGTCTTTATGAGTCAGGAGTTGGTGGATGAATTTGGGTATATTGTTGCATGGGAAAAAGAAGATGTGGTGGAACCCGGGAAACCCAATGCTGCAGGATGGATTCTTCCTTCAACCCGAAATATCCACAGACGATATCCCGAGGTAGCCATTCTTATCCCCGATACAGCTGGTCGTGCATGTGGCGGACTTTGCGTTTCCTGTCAGCGGATGTATGAGTTCCAAAGCGGTCACCTTAACTTCGAACTCGATCACCTGAAACCAAAAGAAACCTGGCCACAAAAGCTCCGGCGCCTGCTGCGCTATTTCGAAGAAGATTCCCAACTGCGCGACATATTGATAACCGGAGGAGATGCTCTGATGAGTAGTGATAATTCATTGAAAAATATTTTGGAAGAAGTTTATCAGATGGCACTCCGAAAAAAACAGGCCAATGAAAACCGTGCTGAAGGTGAAAAACTTGCCGAAATGCTGCGTGTCCGTCTTGGCACCAGGCTACCCGTTTATCTCCCTCAACGCATTACTCCCGAATTGCTCGAAATATTGGCATCCTTTAAAGAAAAAGCAACTCATATAGGCTTCGCACAATTTATTATCCAGACTCACTTCGAGTCAGCCATGGAAATAACACCGGAAGTAAAAAAAGCGATCGAAGGTTTGCTTTCATCCGGATGGATGGTAACCAATCAACAGGTATTTACCACTGCTGCTGCAAGACGCGGACATAGTGCAAAACTCAGGAAAGTACTCAACGACATCGGTGTACTTACTTACTATACTTTTTCAGTAAAAGGGTTTCACGAAAATGTTCATAATTTTGCCACGAATGCAAGAGCAATGCAGGAACAAATTGAAGAGAAAGCCATTGGAAAAATTCCTGAAAGCATGAAAAAACATTTTTCAGAAAACCCGATTGATGCTGCAAACATGGTCCAGAAAATCAATAATCTTAGGGCTGCTGCCGGTGTTCCTTTCCTGGGCACCGACCGAAATGTGCTAAACATGCCTGGCGTTGGCAAGAGCCTTTCGTTCAGAACAATTGGCATTACTCCTGACGGTCGCCGCATTCTTTCGTTCGACCATGACCCCAATCGCAGACATAGTCCTGTCATCAATGAAATGGGAAAAGTAATTATCATTGAATCAAAATCAATAGCTGCCTTCATGCGACAGCTCGACGACATGGGTGAAGACACCAACGAATACCAGACACTTTTTGGTTATTCTATTGGCGCTACTGAAAAGCGGTTCCCGATATATACTTATCCCGAATACGATTTTGAAGCAACCAATGAAATGACTAATTTTGAAATGGAGCTAATCAACAATTAATATGAAGTCGTTCACAACTTACAATTATTCATGGGATGAGCTGATACAGCGGGCAGCCAATACTAAATCCCTCCATAATCTGGCCGAAGATAAAAAACAATTATTACAGAAAATCCTGAAACTTGTTGATCTCACTACGCTTGAAGGCAGCGACACTCAGGAAAAAATAAAATCAATGTGTGACTTTGCCCGGAATTTACCCGGCCAATTACCTGATGGCGGAACCGTAGCCGCAGTCTGTTTCTATATGCCATTTATCAAACTTTCGAAAGACTTGTTGAAAGGGACAGGCATCGAAGTAGCCACCGTTGCCGGAGGATTTCCTTCTGGTCAGTTGCCGTTGTCATTAAAGGTAAAAGAAGTGGAATGGTGCGCAGCACAAGGAGCTGATGAAATTGATGTCGTCATTTCGCGGGAGTTGGCACTATCGGGTCAGTTTGAAAAACTTCGTGAAGAAATTTCAGCCATGAAAACCGCTTGTGGCAGCGCCCGGATGAAAGTTATACTCGAAACGGGTGAACTGGAAAAAACTGACATTATCCGAAAAGCAAGTATCGCTGCACTTGAAGGAGGAGCTGATTTTCTGAAAACTTCGACAGGAAAAATAAAACCTGCTGCCACACCTGAAGCATTTCTCATTCTTCTTGATACTATCAAAGAGTATTATGAACAAACCGGAAAAATAGCTGGTATCAAAGCTGCAGGTGGTATTTCCGAAACCCAAGATGCCATGTTATATTACCTTTTGGTAAAGACAGTACTCGGGGATAACTGGCTCAACAAACAATATTTTCGTATCGGGGCCAGCCGGCTGGTTGGAAAAATTGTGGATGAATTAAAATAAAAAACCGGAGTAACTTAAAACTTCATTAAACAAGAGGATAAAAAGCATCCTTGATCTGTTTTACAGTATAGGAACTCCCTGTAAAAATCACACTAATGATATCAAACCGGGCTTCAAGATCAAGGTTTTTTTTAACAATATAGTTGTTGGCAGCAGTGATCAATGCATGCTGTTTTGCACGGTTAACAAACTCTTCTGGTTCTCCAAAATAGTTGGATTTACGTGTTTTTACCTCAGCAATTACCAAAAACTGTCCATCTTTGGCTATGATGTCAATTTCATTTTTTCCTGATCTCCAGTTACGTTCCAGAATTTCGTATCCCAGACCCCGAAGATACTTTTCAGCTAATTGTTCACCAATATTTCCTGTTTCGTTATGTTCGGCCATATTCAGGCTATTTGAAGTCAAGTTTTACAGATTGTTCACCGGCATCCAATATCACTTTTCTGCCAATAATCAGCGGGTAATTGTTTTTTATATGTCCAGCCGGAAAATCGAAACATACCGGATAATCAAATGCTGAAACAATGTCAGCAACAATTTCTTCGGCAGATTTTCCAAAATCCGACCTGTTGTCAGCCATCTCAGTTAATCCTCCAACAATCAGACCGGCAAGATTACTTAGTTTTCCCGATCGCTTGAGCGTAAGCATCATACGGTCGAACCGGTAATGTGCTTCCCCTACTTCCTCAAGAAAAAGCACACATCCGTCTGTATCTATATCAGAAATACTGCCAAGCAGGCTGACCATTATGGACAAGTTTCCACCCACTAATTTCCCGTATGCTTTTCCAGTTCTGTTAAGGGGATGAGCAGGTATCTGGTATTTTGGATTTGCACCACCTGCCACCTGAAATAAACGATCAATAGCTGAACATACCTGTCCGCATTCAGGAAAATTATATGGCATAATCCCATGAATACTTTCGATACCATATAATGAC
>RZYY01000294.1 GCA_009930115.1 Sphingobacteriia bacterium
ATGCAACAATAGAATTGCAGGTGCAAAAATTACTCGATACTAAAAATGAGAACAAAAATGGTAACTTTACACCTAACGCGTCGAAAGCGATTATTCAATACGATGAATTTGCCCGGATGGATATACGCACGGGTACTATACTTGAAGCAGAAAGAGTGCCCAAAACAAAGAAGCTGATGAGGCTGAGAATTGATACAGGTATTGACCAACGTACTGTAGTTTCAGGTATAGCTGAACAATACACACCGGAGGAAGTTGTTGGACGCAAAGTGAGTATTTTGGTGAATCTTGCACCCAAGCAACTGAAGGGAATCACTTCCCACGGCATGATCCTGATGGCAGAAAATCCTGATGGTTCACTTGGATTTGTTGCACCTCCCGCTAATTATGTAAACGGGAGTGAGATTAAATGAAAATTCTCGGGGTCAGCAAAAGTGAAATAAGCTGAGCGCTGTATGTTTATTCAAATTCAATGAGCAGTTCTTTATTTGAAACTACGCTTCCTTCTTTAACATGCACTGATTTTATTTTTCCGTCAAAAGGTGCAAGGATCACATTCTTCATTTTCATTGCCTCCAGAATGAGCAGTTTGTCATTGTGCTTAACCTTGTTGCCTTTCTTTACATAAACCTTGCGGATTGTCCCCGGAATGAATGCTTTGATCAGTTTTGGATTTGGCGGATCGTAAGGTTTACGTTGTTCATATTTTTTGTTGAATGTGGTGCGATATTTAACATCATCAAGGATGATGGAGTGATATTTTACTGATTGGTCACTTTCCATTGTTCTCATTTATTAATGATTGTTTCGGTCAATTTTGATGCACGCTGTTCAGGTAATGGTTCAGATGAATTGCGGATACATCAGAATGGTGGAATTCCATGCTTTTTCTGCGGTACAATTTCCGATTTATTGTTGGAAATCTCGAGAGCGTGAATTAAAAAATGACGTGTCTCAGCGGGTTCTATAACCGCATCAATATATCCATAAGCAGCAGCAACGTAAGGATTGGCAAATTTTTTCTTGTATTCCTTAATTTTTTGTTTTCGCATTTCTTCAGGATTCTCAGCAGTGGTGATTTCTTTACGGAAAATGATGTTGGCAGCTCCTTCAGGTCCCATAACGGCGATTTCGGCTGTTGGCCAGGCAAATACAAAATCAGCTTTCAGGTGATGAGAGCACATGGCAATGTATCCTCCGCCGTATGCTTTTCGCATAATGAGGGTAATTTTTGGAACTGTAGCTTCTGAGTATGCGTACAGAATTTTTGCTCCGTGACGTATTACCCCGGCATGTTCCTGCTCAATGCCAGGCAGGTATCCCGGAAGGTCAACCAAAGTACAGAGAGGAATGTTGAAGGCATTGCAGTACCTGATGAAGCGGGCAGCTTTATTGGATGAATCCACATCGAGCACACCTGCAAGCACCATTGGCTGATTGGCTACAAATCCTACTGTCTGGCCATCAAGTCGGGCAAAACCTATCACAATATTGGCGGCAAACAAGCAGGAGCTTACCGGAAAAGTACTGTCATTGGTAAGATCAAATGCTATCATCAATCAGCTTAAACAGCAAGTAAAACAGATGCTCTTTGATGACGGTCCTGACAATCAGAAAGAACTCGGAAAGATGCTCAGGCTTCTAAACACCAATGATAAAACTCAGGATATGTGGAAAGAGTTTGAAACCCGTTTTGATGAACTTAACGACGGTTTTACCGGCAAGCTGGTCGCACTGCATCCTGATCTAACCCCCGCCGAAATAAGAATGTGTGCCATGTTGCGCCTGCAACTTACAAGCAAAGAAATTTCGGAACTCACCAACCGATCCACCCGCACCATTGAGACCATCCGCTCGAATATCCGTAAAAAAATGTGCTTGAATTCCTGCAATAATCTAACGGCTTACATTCTGGGAATTTGATTTGAACCTTGCTATACCGGCAGCCATGATTCGTCTGCCTCGCAAGCGCCAATCATATTGTAAAATTTTTAAACGAACGGCTTTATTGGTTCAATTCTCAATCAGGATGCTGCACATTAAACTCTAAAACCGGGAAAACATTGATTATCAGATAGTCTTCCAAGGTTTTTGACGACTTTGCCGAAATATTCATTTATCCTTTTGTTATGATAAATGCCTCATACGTGTTTTTTACGTAGCGGTTTATTTTGAATCGCTATTATGCCATAGTAGATTTGTGAGACTTTATTA
>RZYY01000295.1 GCA_009930115.1 Sphingobacteriia bacterium
ACGAAACGCTAACAGCGTGTATGTGGCAATAGCGGGTGAAGTGGTAAATCGAAGGTCAGTACTTCTAAGAAACTTTGTGCTAAACGGACAGTTAAGTGTTTCTAATCCGCTACTGCACATACACGCAAAACGTTGAACTAAACCGCCTCTTTGCAGAGGCGGTAAGATGATGGTAAATTTAGGGTTGCAAAACTTTAAACAAAACCATCATGAAAAACGAAAAATCAAAATGTGTTGAGCAGCTCGTGTATGAGATGCAGCTTCGGAATTACAGTGTACGCACCATTGAATCGTACAGCAAGTTACTTGCAAATGTAGAAATTTCTCTTGAACTTCCTCTTGATGAAATCAGCACAGAGCAGTTTAAAAGCTACATTCATCAACGAATTATGAAAGATGAAATTTCTGTTTCGATGATAAATCAGCTTATCAGCGCGTATAAAATTTTGCAGGTTGATGTGTTAAAGCGAGACTGGAAGACTATAACAGTCAAAAGACCACGACGGGAAAAGAAACTCCCGGTTGTTTTGTCAGTCGAAGAAGTTGAGCGCATAATATCCGCAACTAAAAATCTGAAACATCGCGCACTGATTATGCTGACTTACTCTGCAGGGTTGCGCAGGCAGGAAGCACAAATGATAAAGCCATTGGATATTGATTCAGCACGTATGCAGGTTCGCGTGGTTCAAGGGAAAGGCAAAAAAGACCGTTACACTATTTTATCAGCAAAAGCACTTGAGATGTTGCGACAATACTATAAAATTGCGAGGCCTGAAAAATATTTGTTTGAGGCACAGGGTAAAAAAGGACAAACACTGTCAGACACTACGCTGAATTGTATCGTTAAAAAATGTGCTGCTAAAGCAGGGATCAGAAAAAATATTTCCTTTCACACATTGCGTCATTGTTTTGCAACGCATTTACTTGAGGCAGGTGTAAACATAAGACTGATTCAGCAGTTCATGGGGCATACATCCATAAAAACGACAACAATTTATTTGCATCTGGCCAATATTAATCCCGCAAGTGTTCAGTCTCCACTTGATTCCATGAATATTTAAACATTGCAAAATCATGGAAAACAAAAAACAAAACATTGAACTGGCTGATGTTTTCAGTCAGCAGGCAACAACATTTCTTTCAGCGCATACTCTAAGTTCAACTCAGCAAAAAGCATTTGAAGACATTGTGAAATGCCGCACATCGGAATTAGGCGGACATGTTGAAAAATGTGATCATTGCGGATATATACGCCAATCGTATAACTCGTGTCGCAATCGGCATTGCCCGAAATGTCAATTTGTAAAAAAAGAACAGTGGGTTGATAAATTGGTTGCCAATCTGCCTCCCGTCAAGCATTTTCATGTGGTATTCACTATTCCGGCATTACTTCACAAACTTTTTTACATCAATCAGGCGAAAGCATATTCACTTCTTATGCAGGCAGCAGGGCAAACATTGACACAATGTGCAAAAAAGCAATACTCAGGCATTCAGATCGGAGCCGTATCCATTTTACACACATGGGGGCAAACACTTGTTTATCATCCGCATGTTCACATGATTGTTCCGGCCGGAGGACTGTCCGAAGACCAAACGGAATGGATATCGACCGGAAATAAATTCTTTCTTCCCGTGAAAGTGCTCAGCCAAGTTTTCAGAGGCATTATGTGTCGCATGATTGAAAATAGTTGTTCGGCAGGCGAAATGAAATTGCCTGATGATATAACCGATTTCAGAGCACTTAAATCACAATGCTACCTCAAAAAATGGGTTGTCTATTGCGAAAAACCGTTTTCTAATTCCGATCGGCTCATTCACTATCTCGGCAATTATACCCATCGGGTTGCAATATCAAATAACAGAATAATCTCTCATGAAAATGATGTAGTGCGCTTTTCAATCAAAGACTATAAAGCTGCCGGAATGCGCAAACACATTGATCTTGATGCAAACGAGTTCATCAGGCGATTTTTGCAACACGTTTTACCAAGCGGTTTTTGCAAAATACGTTACTTCGGCTTGTTAGCTTTGCGCAACATGAAACAATGTCTGAGTGTTTGTTTCGAGCTTATTGCTACTGAAACATTTTTGCCTTTACTTGAAGGCTTGTGCGCGCTTGAGGTCTGGCGCACCATAACCGGACGAGATCCGATAAAATGTCCCAAGTGCGCTGTTGGAATATTGCAACCGCATTCTGCTTCACC
>RZYY01000014.1 GCA_009930115.1 Sphingobacteriia bacterium
CCATACCAGGTAGGTGTACGCTCCTGTTTATGTCCCCAGAGAAATACAAAAGAACCGATACATTGCCTGGTATCAGCAGCGATAATTGTTTCATATCTTTTTTGTATGGTCATAGCTTTCACATGGCTGTTTTCTTCGATAGGTCTGCCCCAGGATGTTTTTGGCACCTCCCAGTGACCTGTTACTCCCCACTCCGTGATTGCATAAGCACCCTGATACTTGCTTTTGGCAATGAATTCAGGAAGTTTTTCCAGACTACCATAAAGTTGAAAGCTGATAAAATCGAGTGAAGGTGCTCGTTGTACAATTGCCTGGATGTCTTCTGTACGGGCACCTGCAAGCATTGTGGTGGTGGGGTGGTTGGGGTCAACTTCTTTGATCATGAGCGAAATGTCGTTTACAGCATCCCAAACCTTAAGGTTGGTGTAGTGCAGGTTGAGTTCATTACCAATCCCCCATGCAAGTAAAGCGGGATGATCCTTATATTTTATCACTTCGGCTTTAATTTTTTCAAATTGGGCTTTGACAGCTTTTTCATCATTGTAATCAAACCCGTGTCTTTCGCGGGCAATATCCAGTCCCATTACTACCATCAACCCGTATGAATGTGCAGTGTCGAGAATTTGCTGTCCGGTAATTGACTCATTTCCTGTACTCCAGGTTCTGATCGTATTGCCTCCGTATTTTGCGACCTCGGATGGATTGCGTGTGTGTGTTCCGGCACCTTTGATAAACCAGGGTTCATTATTAACATAAAGCCTGAAACCATCAGTTTCCTTAATTAATTTCACTTTTGCCGGACCATCCTGATTTTTCTTTTGATTCATATTATTGCAGGCAATCATTAAAATAATGCTGAGAAAGGCAAAAATGCCAATTTTCACCTGTGTGTAAAAGTTGTGAGGGCTGGCAGCCAGTTTACCCTGATTAAAAGTTAAATCTTTGATTCCCTTTGGTAAGATCATTTTTTCTATGTTTTTATTAATGTTCAGGTATGATTATGCAGGGTGCATCTCATTTTTTAATCAGAATCTTTTCCAGTTCTTCCAGTGATTTATTTTTGGTTTCGGGTAATAAAAAAGCAATGATAACCAATCCGGCTAGGGCAAAAAGGCCGTAAATCAGAAAGGTGGCCGAGCTGCCCAGGGTAGTTAGTTCCCATGGAAAAACCAGTTGTACCAGAAAACTTACTCCGGAATTAATAAATCCCACAAATGAGATGGCTAATCCCCTGATAAAATTGGGAAAGATTTCAGAAAACAAAACCCACATTACAGGTCCGAGGGAAATAGCAAAAGAAGCAACAAAACCAATAATTCCCAAAAGAATCAGCCAGGAATTCATGGTTGTTGCAGCGGCAATCAGATCGGATTCCACTTTTTTAGCTTCAGTGACTCCGAAAATTTTTTCAATTTCCTGTTTGAATTTTACATCGCTGTCAAATGTTATTCCACTCAATGGTGCAGTTTTTTCGCGGTCAATATGAGCAGGCAATGTATTGATTGCACTATCAGTAAGTGTATAGGTTGCCTGGTGAAATCCCCACGACAGTGCCAGCATACTTATACCGATTCCCGTAAGTCCGATGAGCAACAGAAGTTTACGGCCAAACCTGTCGATCAGTAGAATAGCCACGACGGTAAAGACAACATTGGTCAATCCAACGAGGATAGCCTGCGAGAATGAAGCATCAGCGCCAATTCCGGTTTGTTCGAAAATCATGGGAGCATAAAAAAATACCGAATTGATTCCGGTAATTTGCTGTAGTATGGCTACAACAATGCCAATGAATAAAACCGTTCGCAGAGCAGGTTTAAACAGGTGGGAGAGGGGGACTCTTTTTTCGGAAGAAGTATTGACAAAACTGGCTTTTACTGCAGCTATGTCTTTCATAACCCGGGATTCCTCGGCAACTTTTTTCATTACATGGAGCGCTTCATCATCGCGGTTTTTCATTAGCAACCATCGTGGACTTCGGGGTACGAAAAACAGAAACCCAAAGTAAAAGACAGCCGGAATTGTTTCCAGTCCCAACATCCATCTCCATTGAAAAATATCTATCCCGATTTTTTGTACCCAACCGGCATCAGACTGACTTAAGCGTAAAATGAGATAATTGGTAAAAAAGGCAACAGAAATACCCAGTACAATATTAAGCTGGTTTATTGAAACCAAGCGTCCTCGCAGGTTGGATGGTGCAATTTCGGCAATATACACCGGTGCAATGATGAGTGAAGCACCTACACCAAAACCACCCAGCATTCTTGCGATAACCAGTGATATAAAGTCGGGAGCAAACGCTGAACCGATTGCTGAAACAGAATAAAATACCGCAGCCCATCTGAGAATGTACCTTCGCCCAAAGGCATTGCTCAAAGGTCCCGATATCATCATACCCAATGTGGAAGTCAGCGTGAGTGAACTTACGGCCCATCCCAGCTCCAGTTTGGTCAGATCGAATTCAGGCTCTATAAATCTTACCACTCCTGAGATTACCGAAGCATCAAAGCCCATCAGAAAACCACCCAGAGCAACAATCAGAGAAATCTTTACTGTATATAGCTGATGTTTGGACATAAATCAAAATGTTAAAGGATAAAATGAAGCTGCCGAGAAAGTTCAAAATGAAAAGATATGGTAAAACAAAGCGATTGTTTTAAAATCGGCAGCTTCAGGATTCTTATTCGGTTTTTTGAAATACCCGTACCCAGTCAATTTCCATAGTTTGAGGGAAAGCAGTGGTATCAATTCCTTTCATGGCACCCCAAGCTCCTCCGACTGCAATATTCATAATAAGATAAAAAGATTTGTCGTAAGGCCATTTTGATTCACCTGCTTTTTCGTTTTCGTAAACAAAGTAAATGCTGTCGTCAACGGAGATTTTCATCACTTCTGCATCCCATTCAAGAGCATAAGTGTGAAATGATCCGGAAGCATCAGGGACGTTGATAACAGCTGTTTTTTGTGTTCCTTTCTGCCACTGATAATCTTTTGAATGTGCTGATGCATGAATGGTTCCTGTTTCGTGACCGACATGTTCCATGATGTCGATTTCACCTACATCGGGCCAATTGCCATCATAGAAGCTCCAATCACCGGGCATCATCCAGATTGCCGACCATGTGCCCCTGCCTTCCGGTACTTTTGCATTCACTTCAATTCGGCCATATTTCCAGTTGGATTTTGACAACAGCCGGGCTGAGGTAAAATTCTTTTCCCTAAAAGTTTTTTTCAGGGCAACAATCTTCAGCCTGCCGTTATCAACCCAGGCATTTTCGCGGTTGGCACGGGTATAATATTGAACTTCGTTATTACCCCATCCTGCATCATTTCCTGCTGTATCGTAATCCCATTTATCAGAATCTGGCAATCCAGTGTAATTAAATTCGTCCTGCCAGACCAGCCGGAGTTTTTTTCCGGAATCTTGATTTTCTTCATCTCCTGCAGGAATGGTATTACATCCTGCAATTACCAAAACCAGGGTAAAAAATATAATAATTTTTTTTATCATGGTATGATATTATTCCTCTGGTTAATCCTGATAAACACGTACCCAGTCAATCTGCATGGTTTGCGGGAATTCTGTATTAGCGTTGGGTGGTCCGGGCCAGTTGCCCCCAACTGCTATATTCAGAATGATAAAGAAATTATTTTGAAACTCACTGAGTGCATCGGGTGTTATGTCGGCAACATAATATTCGACATCATCCATGTAGGCTTTTATTTCCTGTGCATTCCATTTTACACCAAACACATGAAAATCATCGGCAAAAATACCGGAGGCCAGGGTATGAGAGAGACCATACTGAGCATGCTCACCATCGTTATCCCAGTGAATAGTGGCATGACAGGTGTTGTCACCTCCTGTTCCGCCGACCATTTCCATAATGTCAATTTCACCACAGGCGGGCCATCCGGCGGGGTTAATGTTGGTGCCCAGCATCCAGAATGCAGGCCATAAACCCTGACCATAGGGAAGTTTAATGCGGGCTTCGATACGGCCGTATTTAAAATCAAATTTTTCCTGTGTGGTTATCCGGGCTGAAGTATAATCCCTGCCTCCAACTGCTTCTTCACGTGCGGTTATGGTAAGCAGACCATTTTCCACATAGGCGTTGGTTTCGCTGTCGGTGTAATATTGCAGTTCGTTGTTGCCCCAGCCGGTGCCTCCGGTTTCCATATTCCATTTTGCAGGATCAGGCATTCCGGTATAATTAAACTCTTCAGCCCATACCAGGGTTGGATCATAATTCGGATCATCCGAGATAATTGTGACCGGCTGACTATCCTGGAATTCGGTATTGTTGAGGGTTATCACCAGCTGGATGGTGTAATCGCCTGCAAAAGGGAAATATGCGGTGTGAACCATCTCATCAGCCACTTCCTGATCCAGATATTTCCAGATAAATGAGTCAAAAGTACCCGGAGTAGTGTTGGTCAAAACGACATAATTAGGACTGGCCGGGTTAATTTCGGCAGTAAAGCTGACCACCAGATCGTCATTGGCAATGGAAACTGTTTTTGATATTGATCTGGACGAACCATAGAAGTTGGTAATCTGAAGTCTGACTACATAATCCCCTGCAAGTGAATAATATACCTGGGGTTCTTCATTCTTTTCCACAATCGTGTCGGTGGTTCCGTTGCCAAAATCCCATACCATCCAGTAGTACTCTCCTGATGATTTGTTGGTAAACCTGACATGATTGTCATCAATATAATCAAAACTGAAATCGGCGGTGAAAACCGGTTCACTCTCTTTTTTGCAACTGAAGATGCCGAAAATGATCATTATGGAGAACAGCAACATGAAGGCAATTTTTTCCCATTGTTTGCTGATGTTTGTGAATGTTTTTTTTGTCATAATCTATTCCCTTGTTTTGTTGATGATTGAAAGCAGTTTTCCCGATAGTTCATGTAAGCTGCATGCAAACAGGATAAGTCGGATATCCTGTTTGCAAAGCTTACATTTAATTTAACCAAACTTTATGTTATGAGAAAAGTCATTTTTATAAATTCCCGGAATCAGATTATTCAGGTTTGACGCTGGTAAAGGTATGATACCATGCGTAGGTATCATCTTCTTTAATTCTGACTTTTAGGATGTTATCGGTTACCTCGATAATGTCGTATTCACTTGCACCTACCCACCAACACATGAATCCTTCATCGGAAAATGTCATGGTGGTTCCTCTGTATTGTCCAACCACTGAAGCATTGGAGGTTGATGGGGCAAATGAAACATTTTTCACACCGTAAAGCGGGTAAGCAACTGTCTGGTCATGACAAACATCGCCTTGAACGCCAATTTTTCCGGCATAAGTACCCGGGATAAAAGCTGGTCCCGTAGTTTGCTCATAGGTCATTCCGGATTCGGTTTTTGTGAACACAAATTCAGCATCATACATACATTCTTTAGCCGGATCATTTGCTGCAATACTCCACCATGCAGCCCATGTAAACTCAGCGTTTCCATTGTCTTCGGATGTTGGTCCCAGGCCGGCAAATCCCGGTTGATCGTATGCCCAGTACCATGTTTTGGAGCTGCCACCGGTAAGAAACTGAACTGCTTCCGTGTCTTCGAAAGTGCTTAACACTTCTACCTGAGTTGATTTGCTGGAGGTAATCCCGCCTGTTCCAACTGCGTGGACAGTTACATTATAAACAATGGTGCCGGTTATTGAAAACCGTTTGGTAACCTGGCCACTTGCAGAAATCATTTTGTCGGACCCATCGCCAAAGTCAAAAGTATAGGTGATGGCATTTGTGGCGGTTGCTGTGAAGTTTACCAGACCACTGCCGTCACCAAAAGGATTTTCAGCATCTGCTCCGACGATCTCATAGTTTAAAGCAACATTTCCGGGTGCAACCAAAGCACCGAGATCGTGCTCATCTTTTTGGCATGAATTTGACAGGAAGAAGATGCCAATGAATGAAATAATAAATATCAAACTGTACTTTTTCATCTCTTTCATATTTAGTTAGTTAACGTCAAATCATCGATATAATAGGTGGTATCATCACCAAGATTGCCAAAATCAAAGAAAATGACAACACGGTCGTATGTAAAATCGGGCGCTGCACTGAAATCAAATTTCAGTTCTTCCCAGGTATTTGAAACGGTTGTGGTCATATCTACTTCATAAGCCTCAGCACCATTGGCTGAGTTTTCGAGTTTGAGTTTTACAATAATTCCCGTTTTTGGCGACCATGTTTTTGCACTTATTGCGGAATAGGAATCCAGGTCGAGATAGTAGGCCAGATCGAAGAAGCTTCCTGCCCAGGTTTCAGCACCCTGAGGTTTGTCAAATTCGGCTACTTTGGTGCTGGTGTTTATTCCCGTCTGGTCCGGATTATCAGTAACGAATGCATAGCTATTGCCAAAGTCGGTAAAGGTAATAGGTTCTCCTTCGAAATCAGTGATGAGCAATCCCGCTCCCGGGCCGCCACCTTCACCAATTAGTTCAAATTCATCGAAATAATATTCATTTCCATTTCCCGGATTTCCAAAATCAAAGAAAATCACAATACGGATGTAATCGGCGGCAGGAGCAGCAGAGAAATCATATTCGAGCTCTTCCCATGTACTGGCAGTGGTATTAACAATATCTACCTCGTGGGTGATGCTGGCGTCCTGATTTTCCAGTTTTAGTTTAATTACTACTCCACTCACCGGTGACCAGGTGGATACTTTAACAGTTTTATAATTTTCAAGGTCAAGTATTCCACTGTGTTCGAAAAATGCTCCTGCCCAGGTTTCTGCACCTGACGATTTGGTCATTTTAGCAACTGTTGCTGTTGTATTTGCACCAGTCGGATCAGGGTTAGGCAGGATTTCGATGTCAGGAATATTTCCAAATACTGTGAATGCAGGAGGTTCACCTTCAAAATTTTGAACGGGCATCACAGAGGGAAGGCTTCCGGCTACAAGTTTTATGTCGTCGAAATAATAGGCAGAGCCGTCGCCCACATTACCAAAGTCGAAGAAAAAGACCACTTTCTGATATTCGTTGTTGATATCAATAGCTGAAAAATCATACTGAAGTTCCTCCCAGGAATTATTGACAGTAGTGTTGGCATCCACTTCATGGGCAATTTCACCATTGGTCAGATTTTCAACCTTGAGTTTGACCACTGCACCCACTTTGGGTGACCAGACTTTCAATTTAAAAATCTTGTTGGTCGAAAAATCTATCGGGTTTTCCAAAGTTAGCAGGCTTCCTGCCCATGTCTCGGCTCCGTTACCTTTGACAGCCTGTGCAACTCTTGCACTGGTATTTTCGCCGGTTGGGTCAGGGTTGTCGACAACTGTGGCAGTATTTCCGCCAAAATCGAGAAACGCATAATTAACGGTAAAAGATTCGAAATTTATGGGAAGAGTTACCGGATCAGATGCAGGCGAAATATTGATTATTTCAGTATGTTCGGTAGTAGCGGCACCTCCGCTTCTGGCTATTACCTTGATTTCGTAACTACCAGGCTCGTCATACAAATGTTCTGCCACTTCGCCGGGCAACACTGTTTCCGGAACTTCATTTACGGTGTCTCCAAAATAAATGTCCATTACGGTGGCATAATCAGCAGTAGCTGAAACTTTGATAATTCTTGGATTTACGTCATCCGCCTCTATGGTGACTACCAGGTTCTCCGGTGCTTTAAACGAAACGGTGATATCCTGTTCAAGGGAGGATTTCAGACCGGTTAAGCCTATGCCGGTTACTTCCACGGTATAAACACCTTCAGGATAAATATGAGTAATCTTGTCATTTAGCCCGTATGAGGTGGGAACTTCATTTTCGATGTCGCCGAATTTGATTTCATATCCTGTTACTCCCTCAGCTTCTGGCATAAGGGTAACCAGGCCGGAATTATCCTGGGTAATATCGAATTTGACAGCAAGAATTGCCGGAGACGATAAATTTTCCAGTTTATCCAGGTTATTAATTTCCTTTTCACAGGAAATTCCTGATAATAAGGCGACAAATAACAGCAATATATTTCTTAAATTATTCATAATATTTACTATTTAATAATTAGTAGCCAGAATTTTGAATCCAGTTTTCATTAGAAAAGTTGATTTCTTCGACAGGAATCGGAAACAATTCATGTCTACCCGTTACAAAGCCTTCAATTTCATTGGCAGCTTTTCCTGTACGGACAAGGTCAAAAAACCGGTGTCCTTCACCCATTAGTTCAACATGACGTTCATGCCAGATTGCATCGGTCAGTGCTGCACCTGTAAGGGTAACATCATGATTTGTATCGCCAAAGGCCCGACGGCGGACAAGGTTTAAATAATCCTGAGCTCTGGTATCGTCAATGCCTCCGCGGTTGAGTGCTTCAGCAGCCATCAATAAAACGTCGGCATAGCGGATAGCCCTGTAATTATTGGGATTGGTCAGGTTAAGGTCGTTTTGGGCTTCAGGCGTTCTTTTTCGGGGCAGATATTTGCGGTTAAAATAACCGGTGTGTTCATTTCCGGTAGTATAAGCAGCATCCATGGTATCAGCCCAGGCAACAATATCAAGTATAGTTACGCCAAGTCGTAAATCTCCCGGTTCGAAGGCATCAACTGCTTTTTGAACCGGTACATTAAAACTGAATCCGGGGGAGAAGAGCGGGCCTTCGTATCCGCGCACACCACTAAAACCTACAGCAATGTTTCCTTCACTGCATTGTAAACAGCCAAATCCGGCACCTTCGATATCGGTGTACTGAACCTCAAAGACTGACTCGGGTCCATTTTCACCTTCCATTTCCCACATGTCGTTATAATTTGTTGCCAGGGAATAAACTCCGCTGTTAATTACCTGTTGGAGTACATTGGCAGCTTCTGTAAACTTGTTTTGATAAAGGTAAGCCTTCCCAAGCAGCGATTGTGCAGCTCCTTTTGTTGCGCGGCCAACTTCCGGAGGATTTACAGATAGAACTTCAGAAGCATAAATCAGGTCTGCCTCAATCTGGGTAAAAACATCCCCGACAGGTGAACGCGGGATGGAAGTTTCATCACCCAGCTGAAACCGTTTGTCAACTTTTAGAGGAACGGGGCCAAACCATTTCACCAGTTCAAAATAATAGTAAGCGCGCAGGAAACGAACCTCACCAATCATTTGCTCTTTACCGTCAAAATTGATTTTATCCTGAAATTCCATGAAATAATTGGTTCGCTGGACTCCGGCAAACATCCAGTTCCAGATGTCTTTCAGATTACTGTTGGTAGGTGTGTGGATCATATCATCCACCTGTTGCCAGCCGATTACATCCGTAGGACTTTCACCTCCGCAAAGGGTATTGTCGGAAGCAATTTCGCCGAGTATTGCATTGGCATAAGTAGTTTGAAGCAGGTCGTAAGAAGCTACCAATGCCATATAATAATCGTCAGGTGAGTTGAAGTAGTTTTCCGAATCGATGGAATACTCCGGGGAAACTTTTACAAAATCATCAGAGCATGAAAGAAAAAATGCGGTGATGAAGAAAAACCCCGTCAGAATGGTTTTGTTGAATATTTTTTTTATCATGGCTTTCGAATTATATGTTTACATTAAAACCAAAAATATAGGTGCGTGCTGCAGGATAAAATCCATCATCAAACCCTGAACCTATAGGAGCTCCGCTTGATGCAGCGGGATCATATCCCTGGTATTTCGTGATGGTAAACAGGTTGTTGATGGCAAAATAGAAACGAACTTCCTGGATGCCGATTTTGGTCGTGGTTGCTTCGGGGATGCGGTATCCCAGCACCATTCTTTGCATCCTGAGGTAAGAACCGTCTTCGACATAAAAATCAGAAAAAATGTTGTTGGCGGTGGCAGCAGTAGTTACTCTTGGCACTTCGTTACTTGTACCTGCACCTGTCCATCTGTCCATTACATAACTCATCCTGTTGACGTTGGGCTGTGTGCGTTCGTAATTTCTTACGATCTCATTGCCAAGGCTTGCAAAAGCGTAAGCTGTAAAATCAAAGTTTTTGTATTTCAGGGTTAAATTCAAACCCATAATGGATGCCGGGATTGGACTGCCGATATTGGTTCTGTCTGCTGAACTGATAGCGCCGTCCTTATTCGTATCAACGTATCTGATATCTCCAGGCTGGGCTTCTGCACCAAGGGCAATCTGTGAAGGATGAGCATCAACTTCAGCCTGCGACTGGAAAATTCCATCGGTCTGATAACCGTAAAAATAGCCTATCGGAAGACCAACTTCCATGCGTGCGGGCAACGGCTGTCCTACGCCGAAACTTCCTCCTTCCACAAAACCGGTTCCATTGTTAACTTCCAAGACTTCGTTGTTGAGCAATGTGAAATTATAATTAACCTGGTAGCTGAAATCTTTTCCAACCATTCCGCGATAGCCTGCTGAAAATTCAAAACCACTGTTGCGAACGGTGCCTGCATTGGCAGTGGGTGGCGCTGCACCCGGGGCTGCTGTTCCGAAAATTCCTGATACCGGTATATTGCTGATTAACAAGTCCTGCGTAGTCTTGATGAAATAGTCTGCCATAAACTCGATCCGGTCGTTGAAATAGTTAAGATCAAAACCGATGTCAAATTGTTCTGACTGTTCCCATTTAATGCTGGGGTTTGCAAGCGGGCCAATTGCTCTGCCATTGACAAGCTGACCATTTAAAACATAGGTTCCTTCCCCGTTTAAGGTAGAGATATAGCGGTAGTCACCTATTTTGTCGGAACCCAGCCTGCCGTAACTTAGTCTGAACTTCAGCAGATTCAGATTTTTGTATTTCTCCATGAATGCTTCGTCAGAGATAATCCAGCCGAGTGTAGCCGAGGGGAAATAGGCTACTGTATTTTCGGGTCCGAACTTGGTTGAAGCATCCCGTCTCATCATCACCGAAGCGAGGTATTTACCTTTATAATCGTACTGAGCCCGGGCAAAGTAAGAGAGTCTGCGCTGGTCATAAGTATAGGACCCGGTTGATTTTGAATCTACCAGTCCGTTGGCCAGGCTAATGTCTGCAAAATCCCAGGAGTTATTGGGGATATCATATCCTGTTGCATTCAAATTATCACCATAGGTTTTGAAAATGGTCGTACCTGCCGTCCCTGTAATATGGTGTGTATTATTAAAGGTGTTGTCATAGGTAACAAATGCGTCAAAAGTATAATCATTGAAATTGTCGCGGCTTTGATAAACGCTGCTGCGGGTGATATCAAATACTTTTCCGCCGTAATCAAATTCTTTCGAGAAAGATTTGTATTTTGCTGTTGTGGAATTAAATCCGATCCTTGCAGTTGCCGTAAAATGTTTGGCAAAACTTGCATCCAGACCCACATTACCGTTCCATTTGTTCAGGTTATAATCATTAAAGGTATTGGCGACCTGTTGCAAAGGATTGATAATTTCAATCCCGAGATTTGAAGGAGCCAGGAAATAATCACCTCCGGGCTGATAAACGGGCACGGTAGAAGGCATATTCACAGCGTTGAACAGGACCGAGCCAAGACCAAAGTCGTTGAATGACTTACGGTTGATGTAGGTATAGGTTAAGGTGGTATTCACTTTAAGCCAATTGGTGAGATCTGCACCTAAAGCCATACGGGCCGTATTTCGCGAAAAACCTGATTTATCTCCTCCTATAATCCCTTCCTGGCGGAGATCTGAAGCGCTAAGGGAGTAATTCATATTGCTCGATCCTCCGGAAATCCTGACATTGTTGTCCATGAGAGGAGAAGTTTGAAAAAGTTCTTTTTGCCAGTCGGTGCCTTCACCAAGACCTGCAACATTTGGAAATGGTAATTCCTGACCATTGGCTGCGTAGCTTTCATTTAGTATCACTGCATATTCGGAGGCATTCAGCAATGGCAGCATGCGGGTTGTCTCCTGCATTCCAAATGAACTGTTAATATCCACTTTGGTAGGCATATCCCGCTTACCGCTTTTGGTGGTAACGAGAATAATCCCATTGGCTCCAACTGTTCCGTAAATTGCTGCCTGGGCATCCTTGAGCACTGTAATGGTTTCGATGTCGTTGGGATTCAGCGTGTTTAAATCACCCTGATAACCATCGATGATCACTACCGGAGAAGCATCACCATTAGTTGAAATTCCTCTGATTCTTATGTCCAGTCCTGCCCCCGGAGCTCCGGATTGTGGGGTAACGTTTACACCGGTGATTGTTCCCTGCAAGGCTTCTTCAACTTTCACAGGTTTTAGCTTTTCGATGGTGTTTGAACCTACGGTGGAAACAGCGCCGGTTAAATCTTTTTTCTTGACCGCACCGTAACCGATTACAACCACCTCATCCAAACCGGTGGCTTCCAGTTCCATCGTAATATCAATGACCAATTGTCCGCTATACTGAACCTCAACGGTTTTCATTCCGATGAACGAAAACGAAATTGTTGATTCAGCAGGGACATCTGTCAGCGTGTAGGCACCATTAATATCGGTTGTAGTACCAATAAAGGTGCCTTTGACCAAAACGGTTACTCCCGGTATCGGAAGTCCGTCTTCTGCTGCGATTACAACCCCGGTCAGCCTGCTTTGCTGAGCTTGCGTCTGGTGACCCGCAAACAGGATCATAATCAGCAAAATCAGAAACGTAATGTTCTTTTGCATAGATCAATAATTTAGTGATGACTTTTATGGTTTTGAAAAATTTCAGCCAAAGATAAGCTTATTAAGTACCTTTTTCAAAATAAAGGAGAACATCAAAAACTCAGCAAATTCAAAATTTCATTACATCAATGCCACATCAAATGAGTTATAAAACATTGTAAATCAATGTGTAAAAAATGCTTTATGATTAATTTACTTTTTCCCATTCAACAGTCTGAATCAGTCAAATGATGACTAAAATCATTCACTCCGACATATTGTTGACTGGAATCTTTTTCGGATAGAAAAAATCCGGTAATTTTAGTAGGAAAGAATAAAATCAGTGAGGTTAGTATCGTGGCCAATACCCAGTTTTTTGCGCAGGCGGTAACGGCTGATTTCAACTCCTCTCACCGAAATGTTCATCAATGCAGCAATTTCTTTGCTGGAAATATTAAGTCTCAGATAAGCACAGAGCTTTAATTCGCGTGGAGTGAGTTCCGGGTAGTTTTCTTTCAGTCGTTTAAGAAATTCTTCATGGACATTTTCAAAATGGTTTTCAAAAACTTCCCACTGTTTCTCAGAGTCAATGCTGCGATTGATTTTTTTTGTGATCATGTTGATGTGGGTGACTGCGGGATGTGTGCCAAGCTCATGGGTCAATTTCCGGAGATCATTCTTAAGATTTCTCAACGATCTGCTTTTTTGGATGATTTGCATAGTGGTATTTGCCAGTTCTTTGTCCTTCTGAATTTTTTCGTTCTGAAGTTTCTCATTGCGCAATTTAATCACTTCCTGTTCTGCGATCAGTGACTCAATCTGCAATTGTTTTTCTTTTTCGATGAAAAGCTGGCGCTGTTCTTCTTCAAATGCTTTTTTGGATCGTTCGAGGCGGTAACGGATAAATCTGATCAAGGCAAGGGTCAGCAGGATTAACCCGATTAAATATCCTGCATAGGCAAATCGGCTCAAATACCATGGGGGGTTAATGCTGAACTGGACCATTGCTGTTTCTCCTTCTACACCAAAGATATTGACTGACTTAACTTTAAAGGTGTAATTACCATGGCTGAGGTTGGTGAATTGCCTGATGGTGTGATTGTTCCAGTCAATCCAGTCTTTGTCAAAACCCTCAAGTTGAGTCAGATAGCTGATACGTTCCGGATTTTCATAGTCGGTAGCTGCAAATTCAAACTGCAGGTGATTGTATTTGTAAGGTAGTGTTGTGCTGAAATGATCATCTGATGGGGTTCCGTTGTACAGCACCGAGTCACCTTCCGCCAGGATTTTCATACTGCGGATAAGAGTCCTGAATGGTTTATGGTAGTTCTTTACATAGTCAGGCATGTAATGGGCAATGCCGGTTTGGGTACCAATAAAAACATGATTATCATCAAAAGGGTAAACAAACTGAAACCACCTGATAAATTTTCCGTGCAATTCTCTGAAAGGGATTTCTACTTCTGTATAGTAGCCATCTTCTTTCAACCGGTAAACCCCGACATCGTCGGTTGTAAAATACCAAAGATTGCCATGGGAATCTTTGCGCAGAATATTCATATCGGTGCGGGTAAGGCGCGAGGTAAGGAATTCGTCCGGAACAAAATGGTCATTATTGGGATCGTAACGGTAAATACCTCTTCCGGTGGTGAAAACCGGTCTGTTGGAGATTTCAAAAACGTTGATGTTCTTGTCGGTGGGAAAACCTTGGCGGCTGTTGTAAAATTCGGTTTTTATAACACTGTCGTAAGTAGTGTTAAAATGTGTCCTGTAAACCCCTTTATATCCATGACTGATCCACAGGCTGCCCTGACCCGCATTGGCCATGTACTTCGACGATTCTTTAAATCCTTTTATTGGTATTCCCCTGGACCATTGTCCGTTTTTCTTTTCAAATTTTACCAAAAAAGTGTAAGTGCCGCAAATCACCATATTTTCCTGACCTGTAGGCCGGATAAATGTCCATCCGCCCTGAATGTCGGAAAGCAAGTCAGCCTTTTTACCATCTATAATGAATACTCCGGAATTATGACCGCAGAAAAGGTTTCCGTCAATTACTTCCAATGACCACACCTGCCCCTGTGTTCCGGGAACAAGACTGAACTTTTGATCAGCACCTCCTTTTAGAAGTTCATCCCAACTGGAATAAAAAACTCCCTGGTTTGTTCCGAAATAGATCAGGTTGTCATGAATTACGGCTGCATAGCAAGAGCTAAGGTTGTTGTAAGTCGAAAAAAAAGTGAGCGGTGAATTGATTTCCACATAGTCAATTCCATTGTCGAGTCCGAGCCATAGATTGTCAGAGTTGTCAATTTGGAGACTCAACACCGTATTGTTCTGTAGCCCTTTGTCAATATTCATGTGCTGAATCAGACTTCCGGCCGTGTCGCAAATGATCAGCCCGTCCTGGATGGTACCAAAAGCGAGCGTGCTTTTATCGAGTGCTTGTCCGCAAAACACCTGTTTTTGTTGTAAAAGGTCAGAGGTTTGATTTTTCCATTCTGACAAACGGTTATTGCTGTATTTAAAAATCCCGTCATTTGCTGTAGCCAGCAGTAATGCATTTCCCACAGGAATGATTGACCAGAGGAGCTTTCCGTTTAGTTTTTCAGTACCTGTAGATTTAATCAGTCTGTTGTTAATCAGTTGAAAAAGACCTTCCGACTGATCGTTTACATATAAATTGCCATTGACCAGAAATGAGAAATGAAACATATCCGGTGCTTCGATGATATGAATGGTATCATTGCGATAGATCATCAACTGATTGAATGCCTGAAAAATGATGCTTTCATTCCATTCGTATATCTTCCAGACATCTCCGAAATTTCTTTTGCTTTCGGGAAGTAATGATTGCAATGGAGAAAAGATAAGATGCCCGGAACGATTGGGCTGAAAATAACCGAATTCGTCGTACCCCCCGGCATAAATACGACCATCTGATGCAGCTTTAACGCTTCTAACCACCGTGCGCCCGGCCAGCGGGAACTTTCGCCAGCTTACTCCGTCAAACTCAAGCACCCCGTCATTGTTGGCAAAATACATTAATCCGTTAGTCCCGATATCAATCATCCAGGTTTGTGTTCCGGCCTGATTCATCGAATTATCATAGTTTTTCACACGGGGATTCCCTATGATTTTTACCTCTGCAACTGAATTTAATGACAAATGGACAATTAGGCTTATCAACCAAGTCATTATCAAAACCTGCTTATTCATGATTGAGGCTCTTCTGCTTGACGTTTAGTTTGCATGGCAAATTTAGACCAAAATAGTAATTAATAGGTCTAAAGGCCAAAATAATTAATTCAAAGGGTTTTGTTTTTATTCTGATCACACCCGGAGTCTTCTTATGATTTTCGAAATTAAATTTTCCGGATGTTGCTCACAATGAGGAAAGCAGGTATAATGGACAAAAAGGAGGCTAAAAACTTTTGAAACCATTATCATTATTAACTTTGCGCAAAATCAAAATTCTTCATTAGAATTTGAAATGTAAAATGTTACAGCTCGGCTTTAATATCCAGCAGAAACGTTTTTAATTTTTGGAGGGTTTTAACAATTTCTACCTTGTCGATTGTGTCCTGCTTGTTTTGATTCAGTTTCTCTTTTGCTCCCTTGAGGGTGAAACCACGCTCTTTCACGAGATGATAGATTATTCTGAAATTTTCCACGTCACGGGGAGTAAAGAGGCGGTTTCCTTTTTTATTCTTTGCCGGTTGAATAATGTCAAATTCCTGTTCCCAGAAACGGATCAGCGAAGCGTTAACATTGAACATCCGGGCAACTTCGCCAATTTTGTAGAACATTTTATTATCGGAGGAAACCTTTTTCACCGTAACCAATTTTAATCCATTGTCTGAGAAGGTCTGGAGGAGAGTTCAATCATCAGTTCGTAATCTTCAGGAGTGATGTCGTTGAAGAAAAAATTTATCGGGTTAATCGGTTTATTGTTTTTCCTTACTTCGTAATGAAGATGCGGACCTGTTGATTTGCCTGTATTTCCAACCGTGGCAATGATTTGCCCTCGTTTTACGTGTTGACCGGGCCTGACTTTTATGTCTTTACAATGGGCATAGAAAGTTTCATAGTTAAAGCCGTGGTCAATAAGAACATTATTTCCGTAGTGGCTTCTGCTTTTTTCAACCGAAACGACGATACCATCGCCGGTAGCATATATCTCAGTTCCGATTGGTGCAGAAAAATCAACGCCCTCGTGAAACTTCATTACTTTGTAAAAAGGGTCCATTCGATAACCATAATAGGAGGAAAGTCTTCGTAAATCCTTATTACTTACCGGCTGAATAGCAGGTATTGAAGCGATAAACTGGGCTTTGTTCTTGGCCATTTCGAAAACTTCATCGAAAGATTTGGATTGCACAACAAGCTGGCTGGTGATCTGGTCAATTTTTTCGGTAGTGGTTTTAAGTAAATTTGAGTAGATGTATCCATCCAGGCGGTCATACCGGTTCACTCCGCCGTAACCGGCTTTTCGCAAAGCAGATGGAACAGGTTCAGCCTCAAAAATAATTCTGTAAATGTTATCGTCACGATCCTGCAAATCTTCAATTACTTCAGTTATTTGATCCAGTCGGTCGTTGAGTACACGATACTGGAATTCCATGTGTGAAAGTTCGCGTTTAAGAATTCGTTCTTTGGGGGAATCGTGATATTTGTATGCGATAAACAGAACCAGGATGGCGTAGAGACCTGCGGCCAGCAAATAAAACAGAAATCTTCCAAATTTTCGCCTGAACGGGTATTTAACTATTTCAAAGGTTACAGTAACAGGATTAAAGTGATATTTCGTTTTCCCCATTTGAAACTGTTTGATTGAAGAATGTTGATTAACCGCTGCAAAATTACCCAAAAAAACTAATTTTGCACCTCTTTTTTAATGTTTAGTAACGACCTGAAACATATTATATTTAATTATCTATGAAATCAGCTCAGATAAGACAGACTTTTCTTGATTTTTTTGCCTTGAGGCAGCATAAAATTGTTCCTTCAGCACCAATGGTGGTCAGGAACGATCCTACATTGATGTTTACCAATGCAGGGATGAATCAGTTTAAAGATATTTTTCTGGGCAACTCACCGGTAAAATTTACACGCATTGCCAACAGCCAGAAATGCCTCCGGGTTTCGGGTAAGCATAATGACCTTGAGGAGGTTGGTCATGACACTTATCATCATACCATGTTTGAAATGTTAGGCAACTGGTCGTTTGGAGATTATTTTAAAAAAGAGGCAATTGAATGGGGATGGGAGCTGCTTACCGACGTTTTTGGTCTGGAAAAAGATCGTCTATATGTTACTGTTTTTGGTGGCGATGCAAGTGAAGGTCTTGCTTTTGACAGTGAAGCCTTTGATGTTTGGAAAACTATTTTACCAGAGGATCGTATTTTATATGGTTCCAAGAAAGATAATTTTTGGGAAATGGGTGATGCCGGCCCTTGTGGTCCGTGTTCTGAAATCCATATTGATTTGCGCAACCAAGAGGAACGTAGCAAAAAGCCAGGTCATGAGATGGTAAATACGGGTCACCCTGAAGTGATCGAAATTTGGAATCTGGTTTTTATACAGTTTAATCGTAAAAATGATGGTTCACTCGAACCTTTACCTGCCCGCCATGTTGACACAGGTATGGGTTTTGAGCGTCTCGCAATGGCGATGCAAAAGAAAAAATCCAATTACGATACTGATATTTTCCAGCCCATCATTTCCGAAATAGGTCATTTAGCTGGCAAAAGCTATGGCGATGATACCCGTCAGGATGTGGCCATGCGCGTCATTGCAGATCATTTGCGCGCAATTGCGTTTGCTATTGCCGACGGTCAGCTGCCATCGAACAATAAAGCCGGGTATGTGATCCGTCGCATCCTGCGAAGAGCTGTAAGATATGGTTTCACCTTTCTCGATCTCAAAGAACCATTTATCAACAAGCTGGTAAAAGTGCTGGTTGATGAAATGGGACAATTTTTTCCCGAGTTAAAAGCACAACAGGGGTTGATTGTCAAAGTAATTCTTGAAGAGGAAATTGCTTTTTTACGTACGCTTTCACATGGAATCAGACGCTTCGAGCAATACCTCGAAGGACATCCCGGTCAAAAAGTGATTGCCGGTGATTTTGCTTTTGAGTTGTTCGATACCTATGGTTTTCCGGTTGATCTTACCCAATTGATGGCACGGGAAAAGGAGCTTGAGGTGGATATGACAGGTTTCAGCAAGGGGCTGGAACAGCAAAAACAGCGCTCGCGTCAGGCTGCTGAAGTGGATACTGACGAATGGGTGGAAATCAGAAAAGGGGCAGATCAGACTACTTTTCTTGGGTATGATTCGCTGGTGGCTGAAGCAAATATTCTCAAGTTCAGAAAAGTAAAGACTAAAAAAGAAACTTTTTTTCAGATTGTTCTCGATCAAACCCCGTTTTACGCAGAGTCGGGCGGCCAGGTGGGTGACCGCGGAGTGCTTGACAACGGTAATGAGAAAATTGAAATTAAAGATACCCAAAAAGAAAATGACCTGATCGTACATATTACAGATAAGCTTCCCGCTGATTTGTCTGCAACTTTTACAGCCATTGTTGACACTGACCTGCGCCGCATGACGATGAATAACCACAGTGCTACTCACCTTATGCATGCTGCACTTAAAAGAGTTCTTGGGACACATGTTGAGCAGCGTGGTTCTCTGGTAGATGAAAACCGACTCCGGTTCGATTTTTCCCATTTTTCAAAAATGACCCCGGAAGAAATTCGACAGGTAGAGCAGATCGTCAATGCAAAAATCAGAGAGAATGTTCCTGTTCACGACCAACGGCATGTTCCTATTGAAGAGGCAAGAGCAATGGGAGCATCAGCATTGTTCGGCGAAAAATACGGCGAGTATGTCAGGGTAATTACCTTTGATCCCAGTTTCTCCATTGAATTTTGCGGGGGTACACACGTACCGGCAACTGGTCAGATAGGAATGTTCAAAATTGTTTCCGAAACAGCCGTTGCTGCCGGAATAAGACGAATAGAAGCAATCACTGCCGACAGAGTGGAAGAGCTACTTTACAGTTACGATGAAGTGGTCTCGGGATTTAAAGAGGTTTTTAAAAACCAGAAAGACATACTCAACGCTCTTTATGAGCTTCTCGACGAGAAAAAGGCACTCGAAAAACAGATGGAAGTAAAGAAGCGTGAGGAAATTCTTGCTATGAAGTCTGATCTGAAAAAAAATGCCCAGCAGATCAACGGAGTAAATTTCATCGCCACAAAAATTGATGGTGACGCACAGTCGGCAAAAGACCTTGCTTTCATGATGAAAGATATTGTCGAAGATTTATTTCTGGTAGTGGGTACTGTTGCTGAAGGTAAAGCCGGTCTGACGGTTATGATCTCAGAAAATCTGACAAAATCGAAAGGTTTAAACGCTGGTCAAATCGTTCGCGAAATCGCCAAAGAGATCAATGGCGGTGGAGGAGGTCAGCCCTATTTTGCTACTGCCGGTGGGAAAAACCCTGATGGTCTTGATAATGCCCTGGCTAAGGCAAAAGCCTTCCTTTTGTCAGCTTAAAAGATATAGCAGGAAAGTTATCCGGACTGTTTAGCTTGTTTTAAATATCAACCCTATACGATGAGAGTTTTTGGACTATTTACAACCATCATTCTGATCATTATTTCCTGCTCCACAGATAGAAATAAAAGGGCTTTTCTGCCTCCGGAACCTGATTATTCCGATTCAGTATATTGGTATGGGCTTTCCGATAATTCTGCCGAAAGCGTTGCGGATATTTTTTATGTTTACCCTACAGTGGGTACTGAATCAGTTGATAAAGAGGGTAACAGACTGTTTTTTACAGATATCGGTGATTTTGGTGAACGTGAAGCAGCACTTGAAAATCAGCGATACAATCATCAGGTTTATGCTGCAGGTGATTATAATTTTTATGCTCCTTATTACCGTCAGCTTACCATGGAAGCATACAGCCTGCCTTTGGAAGAAATAGTCAAATTTTCTCAAATCCCGGCGTCCGACATAGCAGATGCTTTCGAGTTCTATATGAAAAATTTCAACAATGGCAAGCCTTTCATACTGCTTGGTCATAGCCAGGGGTCGCAAATGTTGCTCGAACTGTTGAAGACAGGGATGAAGAATGAAGACCTCAGTCAAATGGTTGCTGCGTATTTGATAGGGTGGTATGTCACACCGGACGAACTTACTGTTTATCAGGATCGTTTGAAACCTGCAAGGGGAGAATTTGATACAGGTGTGTTAATTGTTTACAATTCATTAACCGATTATGATTCACGGTCACCTTCAATCAATGCATCTGCGGTTGGAATCAATCCTATCAACTGGACTACTGATACAACTTTTGCTCCCAAAAGTGCACATCTTGGTTTTCTCAAATATAATCACACATCCGGGCATTATGATACCATTGTAAATTTTACCGGAGGTTATCTGCACAACAACTTCATGATTTGTAAAGATATAGACCCGATGATCGTTTATAACGAAGAATTTCATGATCTTTTCCCTCCGGGAAACCTTCATTTTATGGACTCCTGGCTTTATGGACTGAACCTGAAAGCAAACATGGCTGTCAGAGTGCGGGCGTTCCTGGGAGAATGAGAAGATGTAAAATGCATGTGTGATGAGACTTTATCAGGTTTAGACAATAACAACCGGAGAACATTTTTCATCTTTTTCGATAGAATATTTTGTAATTCGTGAAAAAGTCTGATCTTTGCACCCCAATTTTTAATTGTTTATTAATCATTTAACTAAGTAAAATGCCAACAAAAATCAGATTGCAGAGACATGGTAAAAAGGGACGTCCTTTCTACCATATTGTTATTGCGGATGGTCGGGCACCACGTGACGGAAGATTTATTGAAAGGATTGGTACTTACAACCCGGTAGCCATACCGGCTGAAATTGACCTTGACTTCGACCGCGCTCTTTACTGGGTAAGAGTGGGAGCACAACCCAGCGATACCGTTCGTGCACTTCTTTCATTTAAAGGAGTGATGTACAAAAATCACCTGCTGAAAGGTGTAGATAAAAAAGCCCTGACTCTGGAAGAAGCAGAAGTTAAGTTTTCCGAATGGCTCGAAGCTAAGAAACAGCGCTTCATTAATTCATTACAGGAAACAGAAAACAAAAAACGCCAGCAGCAAAAGAAAGCCCTTGAGGAAGAAACCCGTATAAAAGAAGAACGTGCTGCTGAAATAGCAAAAAAACGTGCTGAAGAAATTGAAAAGAAGGTGAAAGCTGCCCAGGAAAAGGCTGCCGAAGCTGCAAAGAATGATGCCGCTGAAGATGAACCGGCAAATGAAGCCGAATAGTTTTTTGAAAAACTGCATTTTAAAATTTCAGTCAGTTCATAACTTATTTTGAGCCGGAGAAAAGAGCATTGATCTGTTTTCTTCGGCTTTTTTATTGCTAATCATGAAAAAAGATGATTTCTTTTTACTTGGGAAAATCACAAAATTCAACAAAAAAACAGCCGAATTGGTGATTGTAGCTGAAACCCACAGTGCTGAAGATTATCTGGATAGTCCAGTGCTTTTTCTGGATATTGACGGAGGTCTGGTGCCCTTTTTTGTGCAAGAGTTAAAATTGAGAGGAAATGATGGTTTTTATGCTTTGTTCGAAGATTTTACAAATTCTGAAAAAGCACAAATACTGATTGGATGCAACGTTTATCTTCCGATGGATCATTTGACAACCTTGGACGATGATCAATTCTACCATCATGAAATTGTTGGTTTCACTGTAGTGGATCGCAATGCAGGTGAGTTGGGCGAAATAATTCAGGTATTCGAGGGCGCGGCACAGGTGCTTCTAAAAGTTCTTTTCAGAGGAACTGAACTCCTGATCCCTTTGGTAGATCAGTTTCTTGTTAAAGTTAACAAACGAAAAAAAGTCCTCATCATGGATCTCCCTGAAGGATTAACCGAACTTAATTCCTGATAGCCGTTTATCTGATGGATTTATTTCATTTTAAACAATTTGCCGTTGCACACCATCGTTCGGCCATGAAAATTGGTACAGATGCTGTTTTGCTGGGTGCCTGGGTTGATATTGAGACGACGACACAGCGAATTCTGGATGTTGGTACAGGTTGTGGAATTATTGCACTCATGCTTGCGCAACGTTCAAGCGCTTTGATAGATGCTATTGACATAGACCCTGAATCTGTTTCCGAAGCCTCCGAAAATTTTCGCCATTCTCCCTGGCCCAACCAATTAAGAGCACTGGATATTTCATTACAGGATTTCTCATATAAAAGCACTGAAAAATATGACATGATTGTGTGCAACCCCCCCTTTTTTCAAAATAGCCTGAAACCAAAAAATCCAAAACTTAAGCTGGCCAAACATAATCATCAGCTTGATTTTAGGACGTTCTGGGAGTGTATCTCAGGTCTGATAACGGCTAATGGAACTGTTGGAGTAATTCTCCCTGTTAATGAAGCTGATTATTTTGAAAATCTTGGTTTCGAAATGAATTTGTATCTGGTGAAAAAATGCAGTGTGATTCCAATTACCGGGAAAAAAGCCAACAGAAAATTGTTGTTATTCTCACCGATTGAACCTGATAATATGGTTAGTGAAGAAATTATACTCCGACAACAATCAGGAAGTTTTTCCCGTGCCTATCGTGAGCTCACACGGGAATATCACCCGGAAGAATATTTTAAGAATAATTTTTGACAGGTGGGGTAATCCTGCAAAAGGTAAATTTTAAAATGATTCCATGACGTCAAGTATAATTGCTAAATGACGTTTCAGCAGTTAACTGCGGAATTCAAGATCACTGCCGGCTACATCAACAGTGATAGGTGCCTCACGATTTACTTTACCGGCAAGGATCAATTTCGACAATTCATTCATCAACTGTTTTTGAATAACACGTTTTACGGGTCGTGCGCCATATTGCGGATCAAATCCTGCACGTGCGATCCAGCCCAGAGCATCTTCAGTAACTTGAATCTGAATCCCGTTTTTGGCCAGCATTAACTGGAGCTGATTGATCTGCAGGCGGGCAATATCCAGAATTTCTTGTTCTGATAATGGCTTGAACATTATTATTTCATCAACACGATTAAGAAATTCAGGGCGGATAGTTCTTTTTAGCAACTCAAATACCTCATTTCGAACCCGCTCAAAGGTTGATTCGTGGTAATCTTCGTTTACTCCTAATTGTTCCTGAATAATGTGCGATCCGATATTGGAGGTCATGATAATGATGGTATTTTTAAAATCCACAGTACGCCCTTTATTATCGGTAAGGCGGCCATCATCAAGTACCTGGAGAAGGATGTTGAAGACGTCCGGGTGTGCTTTTTCAATTTCGTCGAGCAGCACTACGGCATAAGGTTTACGACGCACAGCTTCGGTGAGCTGGCCGCTTTCGTCATAACCCACGTAACCCGGAGGCGCTCCTATCAGCCTCGAAACAGTATGCCGCTCCTGATATTCTGACATATCAAGGCGTACCATAGAGTTTTCGTCGTTGAAGAGAAAACCGGCAAGTGCTTTTGCTAGTTCAGTTTTGCCTACACCGGTAGTTCCCAGAAAAATAAATGAACCTATTGGCCTGCGGGGATCCTGAAGTCCGGCACGGCTTCTTCGGATAGCATCCGAAACAGCAGTGATAGCTTCTTCCTGACCAATAACCCGCTCGTGCAGATGAGTTTCGAGCTGCAACAGTTTTTCGCGCTCACTCTGAAGCATTCGGCTTACTGGTATTCCTGTCCATCGGGAGACGATTTCGGCAATACCTTCGGCATCTACCTCTTCATTAATCATCGGGCTGTCACCTTGGATTGTAGCAAGTTTTGCCTTGAGTTTTTCCAGATTATCTTCGTTTTGTTTAATCCGGCCATAACGTATTTCGGCCACTTTCCCAAAATTGCCTTCGCGTTCGGCCTGATCGGCTTCAAGTTTCAATGCTTCAATTTCACGCTTGCGCAACTGAATTTGCTCTACCACTGCTTTTTCGGCCTGCCATTTGGCTTTCAGTTGATTACGTTTTTCTGATAGATTGGCGATCTCTTCTGAAAGTTCACTTAGTTTTGCTTTATCTTTTTCACGTTTAATGGCTTCCCGTTCAATTTCCAGATGTTTGATTTTACGTTCAATTTCATCCAGATCCTCAGGAAGCGAGTTGATTTCAAGTCTTAGTTTTGATGCTGCTTCATCAATCAGGTCAATAGCTTTGTCGGGCAGGAAACGATCTGATATGTATCTTTGCGATAATTCAACAGCAGCAATAATGGCTTCGTCTTTGATTCTGACCTGATGGTGTGTTTCGTAGCGTTCTTTAAGTCCCCGAAGGATGGAAATGGCATCTGCTGTATCGGGTTCATTCACCATGACAATCTGAAAACGGCGTTCAAGTGCTTTATCTTTCTCAAAGTATTTTTGATACTCCTTGAGCGTAGTAGCACCGATAGCGCGCAGTTCACCGCGTGCCAGAGCAGGTTTCAGGATGTTGGCGGCGTCCATTGCACCTTCACCGGCACCGGCTCCCACCAGTGTATGAATTTCGTCAATAAACATGACGATTTCACCGCTAGAATCTACTACTTCTTTTACTACACTTTTCAATCGTTCTTCAAATTCCCCTTTATATTTTGCTCCGGCGATCAGTGCACCCATATCCAGTGAAAAAATCTGTTTTGATTTAAGATTTTCAGGAACATCTCCGTTGATTATTCTATGCGCGATACCTTCAGCAATGGCAGTTTTACCAACCCCTGGTTCGCCAATAAGGACAGGATTGTTTTTTGTCCGACGCGATAAGATTTGTAATATTCGTCTTATCTCTTCATCACGACCAATCACCGGATCAAGTTTTCCGGAAGCAGCCAGTTCATTAAGGTTTTTAGCAAAACGGTTGAGCGCATTGTAAGTATCTTCGGCAGTCTGACTCTTAACCCCGCTACCTTTTCTCAGTTCTTTGATGGATTTGATGAGATTTTCAGATGTGAGTCCATGTTCTTTAAGCAGGCTGGCGGTTTTATCCTTTCCCGAAAGAATACCTAATATTATATGCTCAATAGTAACAAATTCGTCGTTGAACATTTTGAGAAAGGTTAAAGCTTTTTGCAAAGCAGTGCTGGCATCCGGTGAAAGGTAAACCTGACCTCCGGTAACTTTTGGGTAAACAGAAAGAAGTTGTTCGATCTCACGGTTTAATGCGTTGAGGTCAATATCCATTTTTTTAAGTAAAAAAGGAACAACATTTTCATCAGAGTCGAGTATTCCTTTGAGTATGTGTGCATTCTCAATTTGCGGATGCTGATATCCGTCAGCAATTTCCTGTGCTTTCTGGATACTTTCCTGTGCTTTTAAAGTGAAATTATTAAAATTCATTGTTTCTGTCCTTTTTATTGAGAAAATCAGATTTGCAAAAATTTTGCCAATGGATACTGGTTGTACTGATATGTTAAGTTGTCAGCTAAATTGCTCATTATTAGGAATTAAACATGACTAATTGGCATGTTAAATCTAGAATGATCTATTTGTTCTACCAGGTTAATTGACAATAGGAGAAAAAATCCTGAGATTCAATTCTTCCTGGTTTGTAAAAGGTTTTTATGAAAAAGTAGATGGATTGATTCAGATGTGACGGTTACAATCCGATAATTTATCTCCGGTATATAACTGCTTTTATTAAGAGATGACAATAATTGACTTATTTTAGAAGATTAGTACCGGAATTATGGGAAATGAATAAAATAGATGGATTTGATCTGCTCAGAAGTAATCCCGTGAAAGCGAAATAATTTTTTCGTAAAGCAATAATTTTACGAAGATTGCATTTGAAAACCATTATCAATTTGTTCATGTCTAAATTCAAGAGAACTGTTGTAATTGGAGCCAGCCCGAAACCTTACAGGTATTCTCACAAAGCTGTCAAAGCACTTGTTGAGGCAGGCCATTCTGTAACTGCCATCGGACTGAGTGAAGGAAGTATTTCCGGAGTTGAAATAATAACTTCACATTTGCCAGTCGAAGATGTGGACACAGTTACGATTTATCTTTCCCCCGGGAATCAGTCAACGGTTTATGATTATGTTATCAAAGTGCTCAGTCCCAGGCGAATTATTTTTAATCCTGGAACTGAAAATGAAGATTTCATACAAAAAGCCATGCATGTTGGTATTGATGCAATTGAAAATTGCACATTGGTTATGTTGGCTTCGGGAAGGTATTGACAAAATCAGTTGTTTAAATTAATGATTATTTTCGTGGCTTGTTTTAAGTTTTAAACGAATAATACAGTATAAAACGCTATGTTCATGCGGAGTAGATTCCTGTTTTTTTTAGTTTTCATCATTTGGGTTGCTGACTTGCAAGCACAGGAGCCGCTATTACCAGACTCAACGCTGATGTGTCGTACTGACAGCGTTTTTTTGGATGCAGGACCTGGTTTTCTGAGCTACCTTTGGAGTACTGACGAGCAAACTCAGACTATCTATGCGCAAAACAATGGGTGGTTTTATGTATGGTGTACCCGCGAAGATATGAGTGTTGTCAGGGATTCAACCTTTGTCTTCTTTTTTAATGCTGAAATCTCGCAGCCAGATACTATCTTTACCTGTTACAAGTATCAGGTTATCCTGTCAGTGGTAGAGGACACTCTGAAATATTCATGGTCAACCAGCGATCCTGACTTAATTCTTGAGAATACCGAACATCATTCCATACAGTTTGTTCCGGTAAACGACACAACAACTATTTATGTGCATTTGTCCGATAGTTCGGATATTTTAACCTGTGTGGACAGCGCACAGATTTTTTTGTATCCCCGAATGAATTTCGATGAAATAAATCAGATTAATACCGGATGTCCGACAACCTGCCGGGGACAGCTTCAGGTAATTGTTTCAGGTGGTCTTCCGCCATATTCCTACTTTTGGCCGACAACCGAACCGCGGCAATATGATTCCATTGCTTTTGGTTTATGCGAAGCAACATACAAAATTGAAGTAACCGACGATTACGGTTGCCTCAGAGATACCCTGCTTCCTGTTGAAGTTTTTGATATGCCTGAGGTAACCATTATTCGTGATCCCGAAGAACAGGTCTATATTCAAAATCCGGTTGTGACGTTCTCGTTCGAAAATCAGAATGCTGATAGTATTCAAATAATTGACTGGAACTGGAACTTTGGTGACACCACTTTTTCAACTCTTGAAACCCCTGAAAAAGTTTTTTCTCAGGTAAGAGATTATGAGATTAAACTCAAATATACCACAAGCGATGAATGTATTGATTCAGTGATGATGACACTGAATATTGCCCAGGCTGAAGTTGATATTCCCAATGTTTTTACCCCTAACGGGGATGGTTATAACGAGTTGTTCGAAATTAAAGATCTGGAATATTACATGAGTAACGAGATTTTAATTTTCAATCGCTATGGAAAAAAGGTTTATTCTATGAACAACTATCAGAGTGATTGGGATGGTGATAATTTGAAAGATGGCGTCTATTTCTATGTTCTTAAGGCAAACGGGTATTTCGGTACTGATATTTTTAAGGGCTCTATTTCGATTATGAGATGATTGCCAAATAGCTTTGAATGTTGAGTTTCCTTTATTTTTTCTCCCCTAAAAAGTGACTTTTTTTCTTTCACATTTTTTTAGAAAATGTTATCAACCTAATTGAAAAGGTACTTGTACCTTTATAAACTTTTTCGTTCAAAAGATTGCCTCATGGATTTATTTTTGTTCATGTTTTTTTTGTCGAAGTAAATTAAAAGAAGTCTCCCGATATTTTAACGGAAAAATTTCATTTAGCGAGAATCTTTCAGTCAATAACAGGAAGTTGGGTATTTAAGATGAGTGATTTTATTTTTTTACGAAATAAAAAATTTGAGAAATCCAAGAAATAAAAATTTTTTTTTCAACGAAAATCAAGTGATCTTTGTTGAAAATTTCATGGTAAGAATAACGCCAGAAAAGATTCTTTATTGAGGTCTTTTTTGAATAAGATATTGAAATTCAGGAATTAATGATAAAAGCGCATGGAGAACCTTGCAAAAAATGTTTGGGATAATTGCTTGAAAATCATAAAGGATAACATCAACCACCAGAGTTTCAGAACATGGTTTGAGCCTATTAAACCTGTCAAAGTTCATGATAATGTATTGACGATTCAGGTACCAAGCCAGTTTTTTTACGAATGGCTTGAAGAACATTACATCACCTTGTTGAAACGCACAATCAGAAAGGAACTTGGTGCATCAGGCAGACTTGAATACAGCATTTTAATCGAAAACTCAAACAATCACAATGATCCTTACTCAATTGTGATGCCAACCTCCAATTTGTCGGCTACCCGCAATCCCGATGTGGCTATTCCTCTCTCCCTGAAAACAAACTCAAAAGTCATTCCTGATCCTTTTGTTATCCCAGGTATTCAAAAAGTAAAAATCAATTCCCAACTGGTTGAACGTTATTCTTTCGACAATTTTATTGAAGGTGATTGTAATCGATTAGCCAGGTCTGCAGGTTTGGCCATTGCCAAAAATCCCGGGAAAACAGCTTTTAATCCTTTATTTATCTACAGTAAAGTTGGGTTGGGCAAGTCGCATCTAGCACATGCTATTGGTTTGGAAGTAAAAAATAATTTTCCTGATAAAACAGTATTGTATGTTTCATCCGATCAATTCATGGCCCAGTATATCGAATCAGTGAGGAATAATAACCAGAATGATTTTACTAACTTTTATCAGCTGATTGATGTGCTGATTGTTGATGATATCCACTTTTTAACCGGAAAAGAAAAGACCCAGGATGTTTTCTTCCATATTTTCAACCAACTGCATCAGCGTTCGAAACAGCTCGTTATTACTTCAGACCGTCCTCCTGTAGAAATCGAAGGCATAGAACCCCGGTTGCTCTCAAGGTTTAAATGGGGGCTTACTGCTGACCTTCAGCCCCCTGATCTGGAAACAAGAATAGCCATTTTGCAGAAAAGACTTTATAATGATGGGATCACAATGCCTGACAATGTGATTGAATATCTGGCATATAGTATTACTACAAATATCCGCGAGCTGGAAGGAGCCATGATATCGTTGCTTGCGCAGGCATCGCTGAATAAAAAAGAAATCAATCTTGACCTTGCCCGGCAGATTGTCGAGAGTTTTATTCGCCATTCCAACAAAGAAATATCCATCGACTTTATTCAAAAAGTTGTTTCTCAATATTTCGGACTCAGTATTGATGAGATGAATTCCAAAACAAGAAAGCGTAATATTGTTCAGGCAAGGCAATTAGCAATGTATTTTTCGAAGGAGCATACGAAGGCTTCCCTTACTACCATCGGCCTTCAGTGTGGGAATAAAGACCATGCCACAGTTCTTCATTCATGCCGAACAGTTAAAAATCTGATTGAAACAGATAAAGATTTTAAGAATTACGTTGAAGAACTCGACAGGTTAATCAAGTTGTAATTGTCAGGTCAAAGATGGATAATCAATCCGGAATGAAAATACTTATGGTGTGCCTGGGGAATATATGCAGGTCACCATTAGCCGAAGGCATACTTCGGCAAAAAATCCAACAACGGGGTTTAAATGCAGTGGTTTCATCTTCAGGTACAGGTAATTATCACATAGGTGAACCTGCAGACCCAAGAATGATTGCTACTGCTCTTAAACATGATGTGGATATTTCCGGTCATCGGGCCAGGCAATTTAAGGCCAATGACTTTGATCGATATGACATAATTTATGTTATGGACGATTCAAACTACCGTAATGTTATCAAGCTTGCCCGTAATGATGATGATAAAATAAAAATTCACATGATTATGGATGTTGCCGAACCAGGGAAAAATCTGAATGTTCCTGATCCCTATTTTAGTGGAATAGAGGGTTTTGAATTGGTTTTCGACTTGTTAAATATGGTTTGTGAAAAAATTGCGGACAACATTGAAAATCAAATTTAAAAAACCTTGGAACCACAACATTTTCCTTCAAAATCAGATATTCTGGATGCCGCTGCTCGGATTCGACCATTCATTCATCGAACACCGGTGATGACATCAGAAAATCTAAATGAAATTTTTGGATGTCAGCTTTGGTTTAAATGTGAAAATCTGCAGAAAGCAGGAGCTTTTAAATCACGGGGAGCTTGCAACGCAGTTTTTTCTCTTGCTGAAACAGATGCCGGAAAAGGAGTTGCCACACATTCTTCAGGAAATCATGCAGCCGCATTAGCTCGTGCAGCAAGCCTTCGGGGGATTGATGCCCATATTGTGATGCCTTCCAATTCTTCGAAGGTAAAAATAGCTGCTGTTGAAAAATATCAGGGGAAAATTACTTTTTGTGAACCAACACTGGAGGCAAGAGAAAGTACCCTGGAAAAAGTAGTTGCCGAAACAGGTGCAGTTGTCATTCATCCATACGACGATTTTCGAATTATTGCCGGGCAGGCCACCGCTACTGTTGAACTGCTGGAACAAATGCCTGCACCAGACCTGTTGCTTTCGCCCGTTGGAGGCGGAGGATTACTGAGCGGAACAGCACTTGCTGCCAGATATTTTTCTAAAAAGAAAATTTCTGTTATTGCTACGGAACCTGAAAAGGCAAATGATGCCTTTCAATCTTTTCATACAAAAAAATTTGTGCCTTCTTTAAAACCTGATACCATAGCTGATGGATTACGAACATCACTGGGTAAATTAACATATCCGATAATCCTGGACGCTGTTGATGATGTTGTGACTGTGAGCGAAAACGCTATTATTGAAGCGATGAAACTTGTGTGGGAAAGAATGAAAATTATTATTGAACCATCGTCAGCAGTCCCGGTTGCCGCATTGTTGGAAAATAAGGTTCATGTTTCGGGGAAAATTGTCGGAGTTATTCTTTCAGGTGGAAATGTTGATCTTGATGCCTTACCGTGGATGTGAGTTTAAATGATTTCCATAGGTACTAATTAATGGTTTTCTTTTGTGCGAAATTCTTTTATTAATTTGAAAATTATCAATCTCATAAAGTTTTAGGATGAAGCCGGCTCTCTATTTAATTCCGGTTACACTTGGAGATACAGAACCTTCTGAAGTACTCCCGAACCATGTTTTCCGAACCATAATGAATCTTGATGAATTTATTGTGGAAAATGTGCGATCAGCACGCAGATTCCTGAGAAAAGCCGGTTATCAAAAGGATTTCAATGAGGTAACTTTCTACGAAATCGGGAAACATCACAAGGAAGAGGACCTGATTATGATGCTTCATTTGAAAGATCGTCAAAAATCACTTGGTTTATTGTCGGAAGCCGGTGTACCATGTATTGCCGATCCCGGATCAACAGTTGTGGAACTTTGTCACCAAATGGACATTACGGTTATACCGCTGGTTGGCCCTTCATCGATTTTACTTGCATTGATGGCGTCGGGCTTCAATGGTCAGAGTTTTTCTTTTCATGGTTATCTGCCCATCGGGAAAAAAGAATTGAAGAGTCGCATCAAACAACTGGAACTGGCTGTTTTGCAAAAAAATCAAACCCAGTTGTTTATCGAAACACCTTACCGAAATAATCAAATGCTGGAAGCTATTGTTTCTAATTGTTCAGATCATTTAAAACTATGTATCGCAGGCAATTTAACAACCGATGAAGCCTTTATTATCACCAGGTCTGTTTCCTGGTGGAAACAACACAAACCCGATCTGAATAAAAAGCCGGTAGTTTTTCTTCTTTACAAGTAGTGGATTAATAATTCAGAAGTCTCTTATTGATTTTTTTTCCAATCAGAGGCCCCTCATAAATGAACCCGGTGTAAACCTGAACCAGATCAGCCCCGGCATTAATTTTTTCGATGGCGTCTTCCGGTGTAAAAACACCTCCGGAACCAATAATCGGGAAAGCTTTTCCGGATTTTTCAGCTAAATAGCGAATGATTTCAGTTGAACGATCTCTGACAGGTTGTCCGCTGAGGCCTCCATTTCCGATTTTTTCCAAATCTCTGGCACTGGTTTTCAGGTTGTTTCTGGAGGTAGAAGTGTTGGTTGCAACAATTCCGCTTATTTTGGTTTCGTCAACGATTTCGATTAACTCGTCCAGTTGATTATTGGTAAGGTCTGGCGATATTTTGAGCAAAATGGGCTTGGGATTTTGCTTACCATTGTTGCTAAGCTGCAGTTTTCCAAGAATTTCAAGTAGATTTCCTTTATCCTGTAACTCCTGCAGATTGCTAATGTTGGGGCAACTTACGTTAACCACGAAATAATCGACATAGTCAAACAGTTTTTCAAAGCAGATCAAATAATCCTGAGCTGCTTGTTCGTTGGGTGTTGCAGTATTTTTGCCAATGTTTCCGCCGATGATGATGTCAGTTTTTCGGTTTTTGAGATTTTTGATTGCTTCATCAACACCGATATTATTAAACCCCATTCTGTTTATCAAAGCCTGGTCTTTTGGCAGGCGAAAAAGCCTTGGCTTAGGATTACCGGGCTGGGGGAGGGGTGTAAGGGTACCAATTTCAACAAATCCAAACCCGAAATTGGCCAACTCATTATATAATAAAGCTTGTTTGTCAAATCCAGCAGCAATACCAACAGGATTTCTGAACTTGAGTCCAAAAATTTCACGTTCCAGATTTGGATTGATCACGAGAGAGATTTTTCTGATAATCCATTTTTTGCCGGGAATCCTAAAGAAAAATTTTAATCCTGAAACAACGAGATTGTGAATAAATTCCGGTGGGAGAATAAAAAGTAAAGGTCTGATTATTTGCTTATACATCAGGATATTTCTGGTGAATCAGCTTTAGTTTCTTCGTCAATGGGTTTCTCCGGTTTGGTATTGGCAGGTTCATCGGCCTGATTATCTTCTTCCGTGAAATCGAGCATTTCTTTTTCGGCCAGGAGGTTATACCAGCCAAGTATTTTTTTTATGTCAGAAGTGTACACCCGATCAGGATCGTAATTTGGGAGTACTTCCTTCATAAAATTTTTAAGCTGGTCGCCTGACAAACCGGAATGAATAGCGGGTTTGTTGCTGTATTTTTCTCCAATTTTTTTGAGAACGTCGATTAGTGCTACATCTTCATCCACGGTAAAAACGCTGATTTCAGCAAGCGAATTCATTTTTTCGTGTGCAAAAACCGGAAATCGTTTACCTTCTGTGAGTGATTCAACAATCAAGCCTCCTTTTGTTTGTCCGATATTGAGAAATAATCCGGGTTTTCCGGATATGGCTAAAATTTTGGTTAAATCCATCATATGAAACTTTTTTGCAAAAATAATAAAAGTGTGTTTTTGCGAATTGTTCAAAACAAAAAAGAAGCTGTCTCAATAGTTTTGATTTTCAATTTTCCTTACTATTTACCCTGGAATCATGGCAGAAGAATAAAAAAATCAGATTTCCTGAATTATCCCTTGATATTGTGAGGGATTAGGTAACCCTGCTTTTCCAAAATTCCGGGAATTGTCCAAACTATTGAGACAGCTTTTCCTTAAAGGTTTAGTTGCTGAACTATTTTTTTGGAATATGTTTCAGGGTTTCAATCAGAAAATCCCAGAATTTCTTCACTGATTCAATATGAACTTTTTCGTCCGGTGAATGGGGATATCGGATAGTTGGACCAAAGGATATCATATCCCAGTAAGGATAAACACCTCCAAGCAAGCCGCATTCCAGTCCGGCATGGATGGCTTTTATTGCAGGAATTTTTCCAAATTTTTGGTTATAAATATTTTTCATTTCCCGAAGAATAGGTGACTGAGGATTTGGTTTCCAACCCGGATAGTCACCGGAGAGTTCTACATTTGCCCCAATCATTTCAAAAACACTTTTCGTAGTTTCACCAAGGTCTTGTTTTGCAGTATCCACAGAACTGCGAAGGAGGTTTTTAACCGTTGCCACTCCATTTTTAACTGTTACAATGGCCATATTGGTGGAGGTTTCAACAAGCCCTTCCATATCATTGCTCATCCTGATAACACCGTTGGGGCAGGCATAAATAGCATTGATGAAATCTTTTTGTGCTTTAAGATTCATTGTTTTTGCCGGTATGCTGACATCTTCAATAACAGCTTTCAGGTCAGGATCTGCGGTTTTGTATTCATCTTTTACAATTTTCTCAAATTCTTTAACCCAGTTTTTCAAACCATTAAGCTTTGATTTTTCCACTGCAATTATTGCCCAGGCTTCACGCGGTATAGCATTGCGAAGACTGCCTGCTTCGATTTCGGCGATTTTGATTTCAAAATCGTTGGCAGCTTTTTTCAAAAATCTGAATAAGAGTTTGTTTGCATTAGCACGATACAAAGGAATGTCAATACCTGAGTGGCCTCCTTTCATTCCTGACAGCATAATTCTTTGTCCTGTATGATTTTTAGGAGTGCTCAGCTCGTCGTAGTGATAAGTGATATTTGCATTTACACCACCGGCGCAACCGATGTAGAGTTCTCCTTCATCTTCAGAATCCATGTTGAGAAGAATTTCACCGTTCAACAGTCCTGGTTTTAGATTGAATGCACCGGTCATTCCGGTTTCTTCATCAATGGTAAAAAGTGCCTCAATCGGACCGTGTTGAATGTCTTTTGATTCAAGAATTGCCATTGCAGCTGCCACGCCCATACCGTTGTCGGCACCGAGAGTAGTTCCGTTGGCAGTAACCCAATCACCATCAATATAAGCTTCGATAGGGTCGGTTTCAAAATTGAACTTTTTATCGCTGTTTGCCTGTGGTACCATATCGAGATGTGCCTGAAGGATAACACCTTTACGATCTTCCAGGCCTTTTGTTGCAGGTTTGCGAATAATGACATTTCCTACTTCATCAACCAGCGTTTCCAGATGTAACTTTTCACCAAATTCTCTCATAAACTGAATAATTTTTCCCTCTTTTTTCGATGGTCGCGGAATTCTGTTTAGTTGTTGGAAATTTTTCCAAACGGCTTCGGGTTTCAAAACACTGAGATTTGTGTTCATTTCTTCTCCTTATTTTAAGTATTAAAAATCAGTAAATTGTTTATTATCTGCAAAAATAGTAATTTTGACAAGTTTTTTCCTGATTCGGGAAAGCATTTTTATTTTTTTATTATTAACAGCGGTAAACCCTTTTCATTAAAGATGTCTAATCCATAAATTTTATAATTTTACACTTTGTAAATAACTGAATTATTGTTGGTTTAATAATACTTATCTCATGAAAACTACTGTGTTACTTAGCCGGATTATCTTCATCCTATTTATACTGACATGGTTTATTTCAGTTCAGTCTCAGGTGTTGAAGAAAGAAAAACCCATCATCCTTAAACACTGGATGAGTCCTGAAGAGGCAAAATTAAAGCATCTAATCGGCAAAGATGCAACATCTACTGATCCGCCTCCCGGACCTGTTACCAATTTTGCTGAATACGAAAAAATGCAGGCTGTCTTAATTCGCTATGAGTTTGGTATTTCTTATCAACTTATCGCGGCAATGTCACAGGAATGTGGTGTTACAACAATTGTTGCCAGTCAGCCAGAACAAAATACGGTGACCAATCAATATCAAAATAATGGAGTAAACCTGGCGAATTGTACATTTATTATAGCCCCAACCAATAGCTATTGGACACGCGATTATGGTCCCTGGTTTGTTTTTGATGGTAATGATGAAATTGGAATCGTGGATTTTGAATACAACCGTCCAAGGCCGCAGGATAATGCTATTCCTCAGAAAGTTGCGGAGCATCTGGGAATCAATTATTTCAAAACTGATTTACTTCATACAGGAGGGAATTACATGACCGACGGATTTGGCGTTTCAGCATCCACAACTATAGTATGGACTGAAAACACCAATTACACTCACGATCAGATTGCCCAGATTATGCAGGATTATTACGGTATTCACACTTATCATGTAGTGCCGGATCCTAATAACACCTATATTGACCACATTGATTGCTGGGGCAAATTTCTTGCACCGGACAAAATTTTAATCAGGTCTGTACCTGCAACACATTCGCAATACGATGAACTTGAGCAGACAGCAGCCTATTTTGCCTCCCTGACCTCTTCTTATGGAACACCTATGCAGGTTTTCAGGGTTTATACACCGAACAATCAACCCTATACTAACTCGCTCATTTTAAACAAAAGGGTTTTTGTTCCGATTATGAACTCTTCATGGGACGATGATGCCATAGCAGTTTATCAGGAAGCCATGCCTGGCTATGAAATACTTGGTTTAACAGGCAGCTGGGAATCTACCGATGCATTGCACTGTCGAACGAAAGGAATTGCCGATTTGCAAAAGGTTTACATCCGTCATTTACCTTTGCTTGCTGAGCAGCCTGTTCAACCTTCCTACGATATTGAAGCTACGGTAAAGGCTTTTAGTGGTGAACCATTATACCCGGATTCTGTTCTGGCTTTTTACCGGGTTAACGGAGGTGATTGGCAGACAGTTTCATTAACCAATACTTCAGGACAGGAGTATTCAGGATCTCTTCCGACTGCACCTCAGGGCAGTCAGATTGATTATTATCTGTATGCAGCTGATCAGAGCGGACAGCGAATTACCCAGCCTTTGATCGGTGCAGCAGATCCATTCACTTTTTTTGTTGGATCACAGGCATTTGCACAGATTTCTGTTTCGCCTGAAGAGATTTCCGCCACAGCAATGCAAGGACAATCCGCCTATGAAAATCTTTTAATTTGCAATTACGGAGATTTGGAGTTATACTTTACTATAACATCTAATTCTTCTGTTTATGAGTTGGTTCAGATGACTGTTTCTGACAGTCCATCAGCCAGTGCATACAATTATAATACATACACTGAAAATGGATGGACAGATCTTCCTGTAATTAATAACGGAACTTTGGCTGGCGTTGAAATTAATTATTCCTGGTCATCGGATGACTGGCCTGAAGAGGGTAGTTTTATGATCGAGTCACCTTCAGGAACAACTGCTGTTATCGCTTCAGGTAATCCGACCGGAGTTTATTCAGTTGAAATGGATGTGTTTGCCGGAGAAGAAATTAATGGTAACTGGAAGCTTTGGATAGAGGATACATATGGAGATGGAGGCCACAGCGCTTCCGGTATTTCTGTCAGCTTTAGTATAGAAGTGAACGTACCTGAATGGCTTTCAGTTGGAGTGTCTTCAGGTGTTGTATCTCCAGGCGAATGTATGGATATTTCGATAGCCATGTCTGCAAGTGAGTTAGAACCTGGCATGCATGAAGGTTCACTTCTCATTGCTTCAAATGATCCCAACCAGCCGGAAATTACCGTTCCTGTTCATTTTGATGTTACAGCTGCCCAGGATGTGACAGTTACACCTGATACTTTATGGTTTCTAACCCTTGACGATATGAACAATGGGAAATTGTTTACCATTCATAATCCTTCCGAATACAGTATCTGGATAAACGATATCACCGAAAATGGAAATAACTTTGACTGGATGATAGATCCTCCAATTCCGGCAATGCCTTACGAATTGCTTCCCGGTGAAGACCTTGATTTAAATGTTGTAATTATTATTCCGCCGTGGCAAAAACAATTTAATTTGTTGTTTGATGATCTTCAGGTAGCTACTGAATATGGGACACACAATGTTGTGGTTGCATGGGATTCAGATCTGATTGCCATTAATGCTTTACTCGAACCCGACACCCTCTTTTTCACCGATCCTGAAACATACTGGTTACCTCAGACTGCATCCTTTACCAACACATCTAACCTTTCATTTTTTGTTTATGAAATCCAGCTTGAAGGTTTTGGAGACTTTGGATGGTGGGTAAGCAACTTGTCCGAAGACTTGCCTTGTTCGATCAATCCGGGCGAGTCCTTAACCTTTGATGTGCAGATAAACATTCCG
>RZYY01000296.1 GCA_009930115.1 Sphingobacteriia bacterium
CAGCTAAAGTATCAACAGTAGTGGAGACAAAAACATCGGGACCAAAACACATCCCCCAGCAAAACATATTATAGGTATCTGCAAGCACATCGATATAATTTTTCTTCGCCATAACAATTTTTTCAGAATCACTTGAATTCTGAATATTCATTTCAAAAACAATTTCGCTGGCAGAAGGAAGATCCAAAACTTCCAGCATAGTGCCATTAGCGATCGGATTGCTGTTGTGATCAAAAAACGAAAAACTCTGTGCCGATGCGCCAGAAATCAGAAATACTAAAAACGTCAGTAAGAGTAAATTTTTTTTCATATCCATTAAATTTTTTTAACCGCATTAGATTGCATAAATCATACCAAAAAGAACAAAATCGATACCTTATTGATAGACAAAACAAAAATCAGAAGGGTTCCCAAAACGAAAAAAATTATCCGGGAAAATTCTCTAAAAATATTCGGGAAAGGCTTACCTTCTTTAATGTATAGAAAAAGTTAAGATTTTTTTTACGGGTAAAAATGTAAAAAAAAGTAATTTTTTTTACATTAGGTATTGGAAATGTAAAATTAATTGCGATCTTTGTGTCATATTCTATTGCAGTACATCGATGTACTGCGATGTTTCATTTTGGTTGAGGGATTAGGTAATGGAGGGGCTAGCCGGGAGGCTGCCCCTTTTTTTATGGCCTGAATCAATGCGAAACCTATTATAGGATACAGCGAAATATAAAATGTCCGGACACAGAAAAAGGATACGGCCATAAAATATTTTAGAAACAGAATCATTATTTTCCGGTAAAAACTGAATTTATCCATACTCCTGATCTGAAATTCCTCACTCCGTCCGAAATAACAGCAACATAAATTTTGATGGATGATGGGATTAGTGGAGGCAAAGTCGCACCTCCCCCTCTAAAGAGAAAAATCACGAAAATTTTGCCGGAAAACAGTAAAACAGAATATCAATCCAACAAGTTGTTCAAGAGTGCATCGTCCACAAAATTAGGGATATTCACGCGTAAACGGGGTTCTTCCTGCATGGCTCTTTGAATGGCCTCCACTGCATTTTTATTTCGCGCCCAGTTACGACGGGAAATCCCGTTATTTACATCCCAATGGAGCATCATCTGAACCCGGCGGGCCGCATCGGCTGAACCATCGAGAAGCATCCCAAAACCACCGTTTATCACTTCACCCCAGCCAACGCCACCACCATTATGTAACGAAACCCAGGTAGCTCCACGGAAGGCATCCCCAATCACATTCTGCACTGCCATATCGGCAGTATATTGAGAGCCATCGTAGATATTGGAAGTTTCGCGATACGGTGAATCAGTACCGGAAACATCATGATGATCACGTCCGAGTACAATAGGCGAAGAAATGGTTCCCGCTTTAATAGCCTGATTAAAAGCCAGCGCAATTTTCACCCTGCCTTCGCAATTGGCATACAAAATTCTGGCCTGTGAACCAACCACCAGGTTATTTTTTCCAGCCTCCCGTATCCAGTGGATATTGTCCTGCATTTGCATCTGAATACATGAAGGGGAAGAAGCGGCAATTTCTTCCAAAACTTCTGCTGCAATACGATCAGATACAGCCAAATCCTCCGGATTTCCGGAAGTACAAACCCAACGAAACGGACCAAAGCCAAAATCAAAAAACAAGGGGCCCATAATATCCTGCACATAACTGGGATAAATAAAGCCACCGGCCTCATCCAAAACATCAGCTCCGGCACGGGAGGCCTCTAAAAGGAAGGCATTGCCATAATCCCAAAAATACATGCCTGTTTTCGAAAGCCTGTTTACTGCTTTTACGTGGCGTTGGAGCGATTCGTAAACAACCTGACGAAATTTCTCTGGCTCTTCGGCCATCATCCTGTTGGATTCGTTCAGCGTATATCCGACCGGATAATACCCCCCGGAAAATGGATTATGCAGAGAAGTCTGATCCGATCCCAAATCAATTTTTACGCCGGCATTGATAAATTTTTCCCACAGATCAACCACATTGCCTTGATAGGCAAGAGAGACGGCTTCTTTGGTTTTACGTGCCTGTGCTAAACGAACGATCAGGGCATCGAGATCGGTAAACACCTCATCAACCCAGCCCTGTTCATGACGCATCTTCACTGCCTTAGGATTAATTTCAGCCACAACACCGATCATTCCGGCAATAACGGCAGCTTTGGCC
>RZYY01000297.1 GCA_009930115.1 Sphingobacteriia bacterium
TATAATCACCCTTTTGGTGAAAAATTATTTATGCCTCAAAAGTAAGCATTTTATGCATTCTAAAATTATATTCTGATTTTAATGAATTGATCAGGATAATCGGACATGTAAAACATGATTGCCGAATCGTAAGAAACTATCTCAAAGGAAAAACTGGTGATATTATCAATGCATTGATCGCAGCAACTGGGTTCAATTTCCGCAGGTTACTCCGCAAACTCAAGTCGGAGTTTATTTTTTTCTTTTTTCAAATTCAAAAATTCCTCTACCTCATACCCACTTTGACTTCTAAACTTATACTTTTATCTTATATTCCCTCGTTGAAAGTGAGTTGTTAAGGATCGACTAAAATAATGATAATAAGATGAATTTAAAGTTTATCCCGGACGCTTTTGACCTGAAGATTATTAGTCACTATTTTCTGATTTGCCGGAAAAAGTATATTTGTGTGGCTTATAATTGTGGAAGAAATTGAGAATGAAAACGGAATTTATCTTCTGCTGAACGGCTTACGCTATAATTATTATGAAAGAGCAACATCTATCTTTTGGTTTTAAAAAGCTGGGTCTTAACGGTGTACAAACGCTTGTAAAATGGGCCGGGGAAGAAGGGTGGAATCCTGGTGTAAATGATGCAGCGATTTTTTGGAATACCGATCCGGAGGGTTTTTGGGGATATTATGATAACGGGGAGCTCATTGCCGGAGGTTCTGTTGTTTCGTATGACGGTAACTTCGGGTTTATGGGGTTTTTTATTGTAAAACCCGGATATCGGGGAAGGGGGATTGGAAGAAGTATCTGGTACAAGCGTAGAGATAAATTACTATTGAGGCTCAATGCAGGTGCAGCAATCGGGATGGACGGAGTAGTAAGCATGCAGTCTTTTTACAACCGGGGCGGATTCAGGATAGCCTTCCGCGATGAGCGATACGAAAGGAACGGGGAGAAAATGAAATCGGAGTTGGCAGTTACACCGGTGAAAGTGGAGGATATTGGCGCAGTGTTGAACTATGACCGTAAATGTTTTGGATTTGAGCGTACGAAGTTCATGTTGTCGTGGTTGAACCAGCCTGAGGTGAAAAGTTTCAAATACATGAATGAAGAGGGGATGAAAGGATTTGTGGTGATGCGCAAATGTATAAAGGGATACAAGGCTGGTCCTTTGTTTGCAGATAATCTGCTGGTTGCGGAAGCGCTTTACCGGGCATGTCTGAATGCTGTTCCCGGAGAGCCGGTGTATCTTGATATTCCGGCAGTCAATGAAGATGCTGTTGCACTTGTTAAGAAATATAAGGCCAGTTATGTTTTTGAGTGTGCCAGGATGTATTATGGGAAACCTCCTGAATTGCCTGTCAGGAAAGTGTTTGGTATTACCACATTTGAGCTGGGATAAAGTGGGATGATTTTAAGGTTATCTGATGAGATGGTTATTCATTGTAGGATTAGATTTTTCAGGAAAATACAAGCCGCATCTGCAGCAGGCCAACGCAGGCTTCTGTAATGCTTACTGCAGGCTCATGCTGCAATCCTTCCTTTGAAAACTTACGAAATTTTTATAATGCCGGTACTTCGTGCGCCGGTAGTAATGGGTGTTACAAAAGTTTGCTAATTCGATAAACGTTGAAAATAATGATTACTCCGGCCCTCCTGATTAATCGGGATAAATTCCGGGAGCCTGATTTTCAACGTTAATATCTTCCAAATTGTACATGGTGTGTTGAAAATCAGTTTTACCCCAACCCCTTAAGGGAGCCTGATTTTCAACGTTAATATCTTATAATGGGACAGGGCTGATAAAATGAAGATGTTTGTTTTTTATCGCCATAAACTCTTTGCGCCAATTGGCGGATTTGTTACTTTCTTTTGCAACAGGACAAAAGAAAGTAAATCATTTTTGCTTTCCAGTAAACGCTTTTTTTCTGTCCTAACAGGTTCCATCAACAGTATTTGCAAATTGTTTGTAATGACCTGGTTTAATGTAGTTTACATTATCCATGAAAAATGTCAGGACATTCCCGAAAATTTGTCAAGACATTTTCATCAATTTGTCAAGACATTTTATTCAATTTATCAGGACATTTTTTTCAATTTGTCAGGACATTTTTTTTCCTGCCTCAGCAGATGTTTTTTCCTTTGGCAAAATACCGGTGGAAAGTTGATCCATGTTGTTCTT
>RZYY01000298.1 GCA_009930115.1 Sphingobacteriia bacterium
TACTTATACCGACAATTTTATTGTCTATACCGGTACACATGACAATGACACGCTTGCCGGCTGGTTCAGCAGCCTCAACAGTGAAATCCGCAAAAAAGTACTTTTCTATGCCGATGCTGACGACCAAACAATCATAAGAAAAATGATCCGTCTGGCCTGGAGCTCAGTGGCACGACTGGCTGTAATCCCGCTACAGGACCTGCTGGAACTTGACAGCAGCGCAAGGATGAACACTCCGGGCACAGCTTCCGGCAACTGGCAATGGCGTTTCACAAAAGATCAGCTTACCCGCAGCCATGCCGAATGGCTGTCAAAAATTACAAAAATTTACCATCGCTAAGCCATGAATAAAAAAATTTCCATTTATCAAACCCTGCCAAGGCTTTTTGGAAACAGCAACGCAAACCCGAAAACTAATGGCACGATCAGCGAAAACGGAACTGGTAAATTTGATGATTATTCTTCAAGGGCTTTGCAGGAAATACGTGATTTAGGGATCACCCATATCTGGTACACCGGAATTATCCGGCACGGGACAATGACCGATTACAGCCGATACGGAATCAGTCCGGACCACCCGGCACTGATTAAAGGCAGAGCAGGTTCACCTTATGCTATAAATGATTACTACGACGTTGATCCCGACCTGGCAAACAATGTGAATAAACGCATGGAAGAATTCGAAGGCCTTATAAACCGTACTCATTATGCCGGCCTCGGCGTGATTATTGATTTTGTGGCCAACCACCTCTTCAGACAGTATCATTCCATCAAAAAACCTGACGGCATTGAGGATTTCGGAGCAAACGACAATCCCGACAAAGCTTTCGATCCCGAAAACAATTTCTACTATCTCCCCGGCATGGAATTCAAACTACCCGAAGATATTGCATGGCTGCAACAAATAAAAAATGAGCTTCCGGAACAACCATACACCGAAAAACCTTCCAAAGCCACCGGCAACGATATTTTCACCCCAACGCCATCAGCCGACGACTGGTATGAAACCATAAAACTGAATTACGGTGTGGATTTGAATGGGGATGGAAGCAGACATTTTTCCCCGGTTCCCGACACATGGCATAAAATGCTTGAAATCATTCTCTTTTGGGCGGGAAAAAACATTGACGGCTTTCGTTGCGACATGGCTGATATGGTGCCACCAGAATTCTGGGCATGGGCTATCAGAGCTGCGAAAAAGCAATTCCCGCAGCTTATTTTCATCGCTGAAATTTACAACCCCACCGAATACCACAATTATGTGAAATATGGCGGATTCGATTATTTGTACGACAAAGTTGGATTATACGATACCCTGAAAAATATCCTCATTCACGGCACATCCACAATAAATCTTTCAAATTGCTGGAAGGTACTTGAAGGACTGGATGCACACATGCTACGATTTCTCGAAAATCATGATGAAGTCAGACTGGCATCTGAAGCATGCGCCGGTGATGCGTTTGCAGCTATACCAGCTATGACACTCAGTGCCACCATGCATAGGGGTCCGATAATGATTTATTCCGGACAGGAAGTTGGCGAACCGGCTGCCGGTGAAAGCGGATTCAGCGGAAACGACAGTAAAACAACCATTTACGATTACTGGATCATCCCTGAACTTCAAAAGTGGACCAACAACGGACGTTTTGACGGCGCACTCCTCAGCCCTGACCAAATCAAACTGAGGCAGTTCTATCAAAAAATTCTCAATTTCAGCATAAGACATGACGCTATTGTCAACGGCGGGTTTTATGACCTGATGTGGGCAAACCCCTACGAATCTTTGCCACAAAGAGATAAAATATTCATCTGGCTGAGACATTCGCCCAAACAAAAATTACTGTTCGTCGCAAATTTTGACCGAAATAATGCCCACCGCATCAAAGTCAGAATTTCAGACCACGCATTTAACGAAATGGGCTGGAACAGATGCAGCACTTTTGAAGCCATCGAACTGTTGTGGAACAGACAAAAATTTGGGTTTAGCCGTTCCGATGCTATCAATCCGGGCCTTTATACCGAACTGAAACCAAATGATGCACTCATTTTTGAGATTACTTCACCGGGTTGTAATTACGGTTTTTAAAACCCTGAACTTTTGGTTTATTCATTTTTTGTCTTACGGTAACTCAGGATTAAAAAAGCAGCAGGTGAGTCATCAAAAA
>RZYY01000015.1 GCA_009930115.1 Sphingobacteriia bacterium
TAGAGGAAACAGTTTTTTCTTCCCTCGAAATGGGTAAAGTAGAACAGGTTTCCTTCGTTGTAAAAATAGGCTTTTGATCCGTTTTTCCTGCATTCAAGGTAAGTGTAGTTGTACATATCAGCCTTCACGTCCCAATTGACCTGCTTTATTTTGCCTCCATTTTCGCTCATTTCAAAAGTAATTGTTTGCCCTGGGATAAAAGAAAATGCTTTGGCGAGGGAGTCATTTTTTACCACATTGGTCACTACCTGATCTTTTGCCGGCCGCTCGTAAGTTTTTAGCTCAAACCCGTTTTTGGTTTTCAACAGATAATTGGCTATCGGAAAATCAATGGTTTTTGCACCGATAAAGGGGTCGGACTGAATTTGAAAATGAAGGTGGGGCACCGGAGAACGCCCGGAGTTTCCACTGTAAGCAATCACTTCGCCCCTTTTCACATAGGCCCCTTTGAAAGTCTTGATACTGCCCGGTTTCAGGTGGCTCACCTTTGAATAGATATTTTCGGTATGTTTGATCACAATGGCATTCCCCCAATTATTTCCAAGGTTCATTTCACCAATAGTGTTATCAGGAACACCATCGCGGATTTCCTGCACCATACCATCGGCTGGTGCCAGCACAGGTTTCCCGTAACAGTAATAATCATTTACCGTATAACCATTATCCGAAAAAACTTTCCCATCTTCACCTGCAATTTCAAAATCCCATGCATGGCGCCACTCTTCCTTGTGTGTATGTTCGCCGTTATGCCCCTGGGTTACTGTCCATTCGTCGAGGAAGGGCAGGATGATGTGAATGATTGCTTTGGTATCGAATCTCGATTTGTAGTTGTGCTGAGAATAAAGATTCCGCTCAGGTGAAAACCGTTGCACAACCACCAGTTCAGGAATGTAAAAATGACGTTCCCGCAATTTCAGCGCATAAAGGAAAATCAGGACAACTACATTGAATGCCAGGGAATAAATGGGTAATTCAATCAAATCGAAAAAAACACTTGATGAGCTGATGATGATAGCTGTTATAGGAGTGAGCAGTATCACCCACAAAAAAGCCCAACGCGAGGGCACGATGTAAAATCCCCCGAGACCGATGGCCGTAAAAATGAAATTGAAACCGATGTAACTGTAACTTAAGTCGGTAAGATCGGCACCGAGTGCCATATAAAAAAACCAGGCTGAAAAAAATCCGGTGAGTGACAGCAGAAACGCAATCCGGGAATAAATCAGCAAACCGATGGCTATCAGGATTCCGGCCAGCAGGTTATACTGAAAAAAAATGGCTGCCAGCGATTTGAAATAAACAAGGATAGAGTTGTGTACCGGAAGATCGTTGACCCAGTAATAGAGGTTAACCATCTGCATGCCGCCATATCTGTATATTTCTGTAAGGATAAATAAGCCACGGTTGCTGGAGGTAAGTACTGAAAACTCTCTGGATGCAAGACTTACCATCCATATTCCAAACAGAAACGGTAAACTCATGTAAGGCAGACCATATTTCCAGAATATACCCTGGAACCAGATAGTAAGGAAAAAGGTAAACAGGGAGGCAAAGATCAAAATGGTAAAAAATTCAATGCCCGGCTGATAAAACAGTCCCATACCCAATCCGACCATCAGGCTGTTGAAACCATAATATCCCTGTGTTACATGGTTTTTGTTAAAGCCGATAAGGATGGCAGCCAGGTTGGTTGTGGTTACTGCAATCAGTCCGCTGAATCCGGAATTCCAATCGAAAAAAGAAACGAGAATAAGGATAAACGCAAAGATTTTTTGTTTGGAAAAAAAAACCTGCGAGTAGCTGAAGAGTATTCCATCCAGGAATGCTATTGCACTTTTTTCGATTCTTTGAATCATGGGACACAATTATGTTTTGTATCTATGCTATTTTGTTTTTTGCAGTAACTCCTGGTTTAACCACCTAATATTGGAATGAATTTGATGTCACTGCTATTAGTCATAATTACTCAATAATCAGTTTTTTAGAGATGATATTATCATTAATAATGAATTGAACGAGATATAACCCAGGTTTCAGTTCAGAAATGTCTAAAGTTGTTTGTTTGGAATTTAATTCAAATGACTTCATCCTGATTCCATTCAATGAGAATACAGCACCTTCTACAATATCATCTGAGTCTGTCACAATTTTTAAGGTTGTTTTTGCAGGGTTTGGAAAAATCGAAATCCTATCAATCAATTCCAAATTTTCAACTGAAACTATAATCATTTGAGTGCCCCATTCTTCCTCTCCCTTTTTGAAATAGACCAGTTCATCGCTAGATTCGGATTGGCTTTCCCAACTATAAAAATACCTTGATGCCACTCCACATCCATTTACATATTTCATTGTATTAACATAATTATCGTTTAAAAAGTCAATGAAATTGATTTTTCTCCCGTTGTAGAGGTCAGGATCTTTATAAACTGAATCAACAAAACCATTGTGAATCGGATTATTGAGATTCGAATATGAGACCGTATCAACATAGAATTTTTGTATTAATACAGGATCAGGGTAATAAAATGCTTTGTAAGCAACATTTCTTACATAATAAACTGTTGTATTATTTGCAGAATAGTATTTGTCAAGGATCTTAATATTTGTAATTGACCACATGCCTGAATACCCATTAATATTACCAGCATTCAGATAGTAGTGAAAAACATCATTTACTTCATAATCATAAATCTCACCAACTGTGGATATATCCTGAGAAATCAAACCATTAGGTTTTAAGAAAAGAACAATTAGCATTAAAATACTGATACAGAATGTCTTTAACCGTAATTTGAAATTTGCTTTCATAACTGCATATTATTTAATATATTAAAGCTATCAATCATTTTTATTTCTTGATGTAAAAGTAAATATTTTTCCTATCTTCCGGCAAGGCCATACTGTAATTATCATTTTTTTAACATTCTCGTTTTTCCATTTTCAAAAGTGGATTACTCAAGAGTTTTTGCCTCCCGGATCAGGCTTTGGGAGGACCAATGCGCTCCAAAACCTTCTTTTGGTTTAATTTTTCAATATTCCGTTCCACTGAACGCTGCGTAACCCCAAATTTTGTAACCGAATTTGCTGCCGGGATTCATATGGTGCCAAACAAATCATAGGAATTTTTTCGATGTGTATTCCTTTTCCATCATCTCTCAGCCTTTCCATTATGGTTTAAAATTTGCCAGTGACCGCCAAGTTTTGGTCCTACACGTTTTAATATGCCTTTCATTTTTAGGTTTGCAAGATAATTTTCAACCGTACGTGGTGTTTTGTTTATTTTTTCAGCAATTTGTTCCGCTGTGATATTCGGATTGTTCTGTATCTCAACCAAAATTTGTAATTCAATCGTTCCGAAATCGTTCCGAAATCGTTCCGAAATCGTTCCGAAATCATTCCGAAATTTTTCAAAAACTTCCTGCTTATCTTTTTTTGAATTTTGCTGTGAATTTATCAGGTCTTTTTCTTTATCACTGATGGAGTCATAAGAAAAATCCGCCGCTCCTTTTTCCTGTTCAAAAACCAAAGCAAAGCCTGCGCCCATTCCTTTATAAAATGGTTCGGGTAGCCCGGCGCCAGTGCAGTATTTTAGCATATCTTTTACGCCGCGTCCCCAATTTTCGATGTATCCGGCGCGAAAAAACACACGGGCAATATCAGGATTTGCCGGAACAGAACTGTGTTTTTGCTTAAGGGTTTCCAGTGTCCATCCTTCGGGCAAGCGGCCGCTATTGTAAATCATAAGCCAGCGATCGTAAACACTTATTTGTACCGGCACATTGCTGCTGTAATCTTTGTGAATAATGGCGTTTAATACAGCTTCGCGAAGTGCCTTTTCAGGATAATCGTATGTTTCGGTGCGGGTAATACCTTCATAAGCAATATTGGCTTTCATGTATTTCGTGGTAAGCAAATCCATGGTTTTTTCAACCTGCTCAATCAGGCTTCCCTCAATAACATCCTGATACAACAAATCGGAATGCGTGCGAAAGAACCCAATCTTTACGAATGCGCCTGTAATCAGTCTTTCGGCATTTTTACCGAAACATAATACGGCCGCTCTCAGCAGGTGATCCTTTTCGGTAAGGTTAAGTACTTCAAGCAGTTCTTTATTGCTTGCATTCAAATCTTCATCGGGAATTCGATTGCTTCTTTGTGCTTTTTTACGGAAAATAGTAAAGGCATTTTCTGATAAATCATCCATCGAAAAGTTTTCGGCAATCACGCCATCCCATTTTTTACCTCGCTTTGCAAGTAAAAATTGTTCGAGTGCACTGCCGCTGAGGTCTTGTATGGTACTGCCCGAACGATAATAAAAATGGCCATGATATGACACAGGGTTTTTGGATGGATCCACAACTATTTCAATGTAGTTTTTCCTATTTTCTGTTTTATGGTTGATTTGAGGAAACAAACCAAAAATATCACGGATTTTATTTGGCAGGTCGTCCAACAGCTTTTTATGATTATCAATGCCTATGACATCGCCTTGATCATCGAGTCCTATAAAAAGCTTCCCGTCCTGTGCATTGGCAAATGCACAGATTGATCTCAGGCACTCATCTTTCCATATCATCTTAAATTCAGTATGTTGATTTTCAACCATCATAGGTCATAGATTCTGGTCATGCTGCGAAAATAGCTAATTTCCATATTACCCGGCAAGATGCAAATCAGTTTCCCTACAACTCGAACTTTCTGAGGTGCTCCGGTGTTTTTTCCATCTGATCGAACACGGCCATAGTTTCGTTTTGACGGATCACGTGAGCTTTCCCTTCCAGGTCAATCAGCACAATGTTTGGCCTCAGGTTGATAAATTGCATCCACTGCGTCATGTTGTATGCACCAACATGATGAATAACAAAATGATCACCTTTGTTGAGGAGGGGCAGCACGGCGTTTTCGCGAATCACGTCAATATTCATACAAAGAGGCCCATACATGGTGGTTTCCTCGGTATATTGCGAAAACTCCTGGGCCGGCGTGATTTTGTGATCGTACCAGAAGGAAGTGAACAACAGATTGATACCTATATCCACTATAGTTGTTCTTTTGCCGGTTGAAGATCTTTTATTCGAAATTACCGTTCCGAGCAGAAATCCGGCATCATCGATAAGTGCACGGCCGGTTTCAAGAATCAGTAATGGAAGATCGTCGGGCGGATATTCAGCGTTAAGCAGGGCGGATGCAATTTCTTCGGCATAATCATCAAATGAGGGAGTGGTATCCATGCCTGGCAAGTATGCTCCTTTTAATGTGTTGCGCGAGGCAAACCCCCCGCCCAGATCAATATATTTCACCTGGTGGTCGTATTTTCTTTTCAGCCCGAGAGCCAGATCTGTCAGTTTCAACGCAGCAATACCATAGGCCCTGGTGCTCATGATAAATGTTCCGATATGGCAGTGCAACCCTACCAGTTCCATTTTCCCTGAAGCCATAATTTTATTTAGTGCATCCCATGCCTGACCGTTTTCATAATTAAAGCCAAACCGATCCCAGATAGGAAAAATACCGGTGTCCATGTTCACTCTGATGGCCACACGGGGTCTTTTGTTCAGTTTGGAAGTCAGCTCGATGATCGTATAGAGTTCGTCAAGGTGATCAATGTGAATGAGGGAGTCGTTTACAATGGCTTTTGTAAGGTCGCTGACCGTTTTGTCGGGGCCGTTAAAAATGATCTTCCGGGGGTCTACACCGTTTTTAACCGCTTTGTCGTATTCAAAACCTGAAACCACTTCGGCCCATGCGCCCTCCTGGTGGTAAATATTGCATACTGCATCCAGGTAATTGGTTTTATAAGACCAGGCAAACTGAACTTTAGGATACCTCATGGTAAAAGCTTTTTGAGCTTTATGAAAAGTGTTGCGAACGGTTTTCTCGGAAATCACAAATACCGGGGATTTATAATTTTCGATCAGGGATTTTACCAATACTCCGTCAATATTGGTTTTTGGTGTACGTTCAATACGTGCACCGAACTTATTTGGCATTTCTGTTTCCAGTCGTTTAATGACAGGCCGCTCATATCTTAATTTTTCCATGTAAATATTTTATTTCTGAATTTGTTTTGAGATTAAAGTTCTCCTGTTGTAGAAATTTGTTGAAATTCTTCAATGTCAACAATCATATCCCAGGCATAGCGTACAAACATTTTGCCTACTTTATATTCGGTAAATGGCTTTACTTCTTCGCCAAGTGCAAGTCGAACAAGAGTTTCGGGGATATTTTGGCCGGCTCCCACAGCAAGATAAATCCATGCCGGCATACGAGGGTTAATTTCGAGAAGATAAAACTCGTTTTGTTTATCCTTCATCAACTCCAGTTCAAAACCTCCGCGCCATTTGGTCTGGCTGAGAAACTGACCGGTAAGTTCCAGCATTCGGTAATCGGAAATGGATACCCCGCCCCAGGCTTTCCCTTTGTCAGTGATGTATTGCTTACGCATGGGAATGGCTGCAATGGTATTACCTTTCCCGTCGCCAAGTCCGGTTACATTGAATTCACTACCATGTACAAATTCCTGGATAATCACAGGTGTCCCCCATTTTGCGGTAATCTTGTTGAAATATGTTTTTACCTGGTCATCATTGTAAGCAACATAAGCTTCGTAAAATTTGCCTTTGACCAGCACAGGGTATTCAAAATCGTGAGAAAGTTTAAGTGCTGAATGCAGATCGTGATAGGATTTACTTTTAGGTACCTTTATTCCATACTTTTTGCCAAACTCATCCAGGTTAACCTTGTGCCTTTCTTCAAACTGGGCAAGGGTGGGTAAAAAAGTGTGTATTCCCATATCTGCAAGTGTTTTTTCCAAACGAATAAAAGGATACAGTTCGGCATCAAAGTTAGGAATGAGCACATCAATTTTTTCGTTATTATGAATGAATTCAATCCTTTCGAGAATCGCATCAGTACCAGATGAAGGGTAGGGGATAAGATAGGATTTGTCAACAAGATCATGCATAAATATCCCGGGTTCCAGCGATTCATAGCCAAGTCCTATAATTCTGCAATCAAACGATTGAGCTTCTTTCAATCCTCTGATGACTGCAACACCCGGTCCGGGACTGTCAATTGCGTTCAAACCGGTAACTGCAATGGTAAGCTTTCTTTTTTCAGTCATTTTCCACTAATGAAAAGTTATTCAACAAGCCGAGAAAATCTTCAAAATCTTTTTCGAAAGTATTTTTTTCGACAAAATATTTTTCAATAGTAGTTGTGATGATTTCTTCCTGTGATTTTCCTTCTTTGAGTCCATTGATAATCATCGCACCCATTGGATTTACCGTAAACGATTCGCCGGTATCCGGATTGAAAATCAGCCCTGAGGCACTTACTGCCACATTCTTTTTTATTCTCATTTTTATTATGATTGGAGGTTTCGAAAAATTATTGAATGACCAGTTTTCTTGCTGCCGATTTCCAGTTGCCGGCCTGCAGGTAATAAAAGTAAATTCCGCGGGGAAACTGAAGTGTTTCGAGTTGTATTTTATCCTCCGGCTGATTAACACTGAAAGTACGGATAGTTTTTCCTTCTGCGTTGGTGATAATCAGCTCGCCTGAGGAGTATGAATCCTGGAGTGCAAAAGGAATGGTTACAAATTCCTTTGCAGGATTTGGAAATGCATTTCCCATATTAATATCCAGTTTGGATTCATCAACGTCGAATGATGTCAGGTGTCCGGGCAGGTCATAGACTCTGGTTTGAATGGTGTAAGGATAAAGCGAGTAATCGTAGCTGTAGGTTGTCATTTTTGTACTTCCGTCGCTCAGCGTGTGAACGTACATATACTGACAGCCTGGTACAAAAAGCAGCTTGTTTCCGTCTTCGTCAACAACAAAGGCATTGTAGCTATAATATTGTCCAACTGTGTTGTATTCGTAATAAATGTAAGCCAGACAAAGTTTGTCGTCGGTAGTAAAAAGATTTTCAGATACAAATTTAACGTCGTAAAGATAATTGTCTGTGGGTACTTCCAGGTTAATGGTTTTCCATAAAGAGTGATCGGTATTGTAAATTCTGCACTGGCTGGTTCCTACATGCATGATGAAAAACTTGTCACCTGAATTGGCCAGATTAGTAAACGTCCCCGAGTGATCGTAGGTTTGTTCAAGGGTGATTTGACAGTAACCCAGGTTTAGACTAAGCATAAATACGATTACAAATGTGATGTGTTTCATAGTAGTTTGATAAAAATTTTGACAAAGGTAACTTTAGTAACAATTTGAAAAAATTATGGTTGCTGTATCTTTCAGATTTAACAGGTATGCTTTTCCTGGTGAGAGGTGGGTTAATGTGGCGATTTGCTTTTCGGGCCAATACACTCTCCATCCTGCTAGCTCAACAATGATGTTGATCTTATCGATAAAATTCTGATTCAGCGAATTTATGGGCATTTCACAGGAACTCAGCACGGGAAGCAAATGCCATCCGGTTTCGTAGGTTTTACTTATGTTTGAAAGCGAGGAACCTCTGAAACTTAGGACAGCCGGGCTGGTCATTTTTATAGAATAACCCTGGAAGGGGTCAAAAAAATCAATGGTATGAATACTCGCAGCAGGGTAAATTGTTCCTGAGTCACCAATCATTATTTCCATAGAGTTTATTATGAATTGCAAAACGGAATCAATTTGTGCATTTTCGGGAAGAATAAAGCAGGAAAGACTATTCCATCCTTTTCTGAGCACAGCATCAAAACCGGCATTAATCATAGTACTTACAGATTGTACAAGAACCGGAGCACGATCTGAGTTTTCATACATATTTTTGAAACGGTTGATATCATCAGAAGTATAACTGAACATATTGTCCAGCCATTTATCGTTTACAGTCTGATAAAATACATTTACAACAATTTCAATTTCTTCAAAATAATTATTTAAAGGAACATGATAACTGATTTTGTCAGAACCACATCCCTCAATTCCGTTTTGTTTGTTGAAATCAGGATCAGTTGCTGCAAGTCCCTCAATTTTTGTTGTATCATAGCTTGGGTGTGCTGTGGTAAATCCTTCAGGCGGAATCCGATTGTCCTTTAAAGTCTGGTAAGCACGCTCCAAAACGGTGGTAACATTACCTTCAACATCACCCATCACCATTTCATAGATCTGGACTTCATCTTCGCTGTTAATGGTATTAAAATGCGGTTCAAAATCAGTGTTTTCAGCTATTAAATTATGATGATCATCTGATCTTCCACTATGAAAAATAGTATCACCTGTATTTGTTCTGGCAATAAGTTCGATGAATGCTCTCCGGCTTGGAAATCCGGAAGGAAATTTGTGTCCTGCCTTGTTAGTCAGGAGTACATTCAAATAAAGTGTATCATTGGTTCGGCCGGTTTCTTCGACGGAAAGGCTGAGTGCCTGTCGGGTAAGCATATTCGAAGACCGGCTTATAGTGGAATCGAAGTTGGATGTCAAAGCAGTTATGCCAAGTTGCACGATGTTTTCTTTGAAAATTTTACCCATAAAAATATTTGCTCCTGCAAATTGATGCATACCGAAAGGTAAGCGTGGTTGGAGCCAGGGTGGAACAGTGCTGATTTTCACAGAATCGTTGATGCGCGGAACGTGGCAACTTTGGCAGCTTTTATTTTCCGTGGGAAAAACAGAATTTTTCCATTCATGATAAATGGCCTGCTCCACAAATTTTTCACCTGTCGCAACGCCATTGAGGTCAACCGGGTCGGTTAATAAAGTATGACAGGAAGCACATAATTCAGAATTGTTAATATGGTTGCTATGCACAGGAGTATATCCTGTATTAAAAAGCATAGGATTGATGAATGGATTGGAAAAAGGACCCCAGATAATTTTATTGGTACCAATCGAAAAAGTTCCCGAAAAATTCCCACTTGATTCGGGAGTAATTTGATGACATACAGTACATTGTACACCATCAAGTGCCAGGGGGTCATTTTTCATTTCAGCAATAGTGTAATAATCTTTTTGTGCATAATGGGCATTGATGTTACCCACCGGTGCATGACAGGTTGTGCATACATTTTCCAATGCTTCTTGGTGTGAAGGATTTACCAGTCCTTCATGGCTTACCTTGGCCTGCCACAGTGGATCTTTTGCTGAGTTTCCCATCATTGTTGACCGCCAGTCGTTGGCAATGCCAATTGGTGCACCTTGTCCGTTGGTCATCGAATTGTGACAAACAGCACAATTTCCCGATCCTGCGAATAAATTGTTATAACCTGTTGGCAAAGGATTATTTCTGACCGGGATAATCATTTTAGCAGGTAAATGATAATTGTCAAACCGGAATGCCAGTAGCAAAAGAGTTATTAAAGATATCAGGAGAATGAAGAATTGCCGTGTGAGGTTCATAAAAAACAATGAAATATTTTGGCTTAAAAATGATGGCAAAAGTAAAGTGTGATACTCTGGCTGGTGTTATAAAATTCCATGAATCTTTTATAAGATTTTCGGCTGGCTGGATTTTCAGCAGGGAAATTGTTTTTTTAATCTTTCTTTTTCAGCTTCCAGCTTAAATTTCAAGATTCTTTTTGTAGTCGCTTACTGTAATGCCGGTAACAGTTCTGAACTGAGAAGAAAGATACTGGACGCTGCTGTACCCCATCATATAGGCGATTTCGCTTAGCGTAAGATCCCTGCTGCGAATCAGTTCTTTTACTTTTTCAATTTTTTGTAAAATGATAAACTTTTCGAGGGTCATCTGCTCATATTTTGAGAAAATGGAAGAAATATACTGATACGAAAGATTGAATCGTTCAACCAGATAGTCTGAATTACGCACCATCGCATTGTAGGTGCTGTATTGAACAAGGTTAATAATGGCGCTTTTTATCTGTTGTGCCAACTGTTCTTCTTTGTTCGACAAAAGCTCAAACCCTTCTTCCCTGAGCATTTCAGCAATCTGGTCAAGTGATGAAACTTCAGGGTCAAAGTCAACTTCTGCTTCTCCGAGGTCAATGCGGATAATAATTACTCCGGCATCACGTAAAATCCTTTTCACGAGTTTTACGCAACACTGACACAACATATTTTTGATGATGAGTTTTTGGCGAATCATTATGCTGTTAAAAAGATCAAAGTACTGACAAAAATAGTTTAAAAATTTCCAGTGTACATTTATCTTCCTGATCAAAGAGCGTTCCTTATCAGTTTGAAGTCCCATTGCATTTTTCTGTATTTTTGTTGACATAAAAAAGAAAATTCATGCCTGAAACAAAAAAACTCTTTCTTCTTGACGCTATGGCTTTGATTTACAGGGCTTTTTATGCATTGAATAAAAATCCGAGGATCAGCTCGAAAGGATTAAACACCTCGGCTATTGTTGGATTTGCCAATACATTATTTGATGTGATTCGTAATGAAAAACCAACACATATTGGCGTTGCTTTCGATACTCATGCACCTACACTCCGCGCCGAAGAATTTCTTGCATACAAAGCCAACCGCCAGGAAATGCCCGAAGATCTGGCCAGGTCATTGCCCTACATTGTTAAATTAATAGAAGGCTTTAATATTCCAATTTTGTTCGTTGATGGTTACGAAGCTGATGACGTTATCGGAACGTTGGTGAAAAAAGCAGAGAAGAAGGGTTTTATTACCTACATGATGACTTCTGATAAAGATTTCGGACAGTTGGTGTCGGACAAATCTTTTATTTTCAGGCCGGCCTACATGAAAAATAGCGCTGAAGTTTTAGGGGTAAAAGAAGTCTGTGAAAAATTTGGAATCAAGCGACCGGAACAAGTGATTGATATCCTCGGGCTTTGGGGAGATGCTTCGGACAATATTCCCGGAATACCGGGAATAGGTGAGAAAAGGGCAAAAGAACTTATTGCGGTTTACGATTCCCTGGAAAATGTGTTGGAACATGCACACGAATTAAAAGGTAAAATGGCTGAAAATGTGCAGGAATTTACCCAACAGGCTTTGGATTCTAAACGGTTGGCTACCATCATGCTGGATGTACCCATTGATTTTGACGAAAATTCTTTACAACTTAAAAAACCTGATTTTGAGTTGCTTAATCAGTTGTTTACTGAATTGGAATTCAAAACTTTTGGAAAAAGACTTTTTGATTATTACCAGGCTGAAGGATCAAAAGAAACCACAAGAGAAGCTGAAGTGCAGCATGATTTATTTACCAGTGCGGCATTTAGTGAAGATGGTGAACTAAAAACCATTCAAACCTCTAAACATAATTATTTCCTGCTTGATACCGCCAAAAAACGCAACAAACTGACAGAAGAAATCAAAAAAGCAAAATCGTTTTGTTTTGATACTGAAACTACCGGAACCGATCCCAACAATTCGGAACTTGTTGGAATTTCGTTTGCCATTAAACCCGGTGAAGCCTGGTATATGCCTGTGCCGGAGAATTACAACGAAGCGCTTAATCTTGTCAGCGAATTCAAATTGGTTTTTGAAGACGACGAAATTGAAAAAACAGGGCAGAATCTGAAATTTGATATTTCGGTTTTGAAGTGGTATGAAATAGAAGTAAAAGGCAGGCTGTTCGACACTATGCTGGCACATTACCTCATTGAACCCGAATTGCGTCACAACATGGATTTTTTAGCTGAAAAATACCTGAATTACAAGCCGGTCAGCTATGATGAAGTTACTTCAAAAAAAGGTTCCAGACAGCTTAATATGCGGGAGGTCCAGCAGAAAATGCCAAACGAAGTGCTCAATTATGCTGCTGAAGATGCTGACATTACGCTTCAATTGAGAAACAAATTTGGGCCAATGCTGGATGAAGCCGGTGTACGCAAGCTTTTTGACGAAATTGAAATGCCACTTGTTCCCGTTTTGGGGGCAATGGAAGCTGAAGGAGTAAAACTGGATGTGGACGTACTGAAAGTTATTTCGTCACAACTTGAAAAAGAAATCCATCAGGCAGAAAAAGAGATTTTTGAGTTGGCAGGCGAAGAGTTTAATATCAGCTCACCAAAACAATTAGGGGTCATCCTTTTTGAAAAATTGAATATTACAAAAAATCCCAAGAAAACCAAAACCAGCCAGTATTCAACAAGTGAAGACGTGCTGAACAAGCTTGAGCATAAACATCCGGTTGTATCTAAAATTCTTGATTATCGTTCGCTCACCAAGCTAAAATCAACCTATGTTGATGCTTTGCCTGCATTGCTGAGTCCACGCGACGGACGCCTCCACACCAGTTACAATCAGGCTGTTACTTCAACAGGAAGGTTAAGCTCAACAAATCCAAATCTCCAAAACATTCCGATACGTACTGAAAGAGGCCGGGAAATAAGAAAAGCATTTGTTCCCCGAAACGAAGATTTTACCCTTCTTGCAGCTGATTACTCACAGATAGAACTTCGAATTATTGCCGAACTGAGTCGTGACAAAGGAATGATGGAAGCCTTCCAAAGCGGGTTAGATATTCACACTGCCACAGCTGCCAAAGTGTATGGAACAGATATAGCGAAGGTAACCCGCGAAATGCGACGCAATGCAAAAACTGTTAACTTTGGAATAATCTATGGTATCTCACCTTTTGGGCTTGCTGAAAGACTCAATATTTCACGATCGGAAGCCGGCGAAATCATCGAAAACTATTTCAGCCAATACCCGGCTATAAAGCAATATATGAATGACACAATTCAGTTTGCCAGAAAAAACGGATATGTGGAAACCATGATGGGGCGTCGTCGCTACCTGCGTGATATCAATTCAGGCAACGCCACAATACGGGGTTTTGCAGAACGAAATGCCATCAATGCACCAATTCAGGGCTCATCAGCCGATATGATAAAAATTGCCATGATCCGCATTTACAGCGAAATAATGAAAAAGAATCTGAAATCCCGGATGATTTTGCAGGTACACGATGAATTGGTTTTTGATGCCCGAATAGATGAGCTTGACCAATTAAAAAAGATAGTGGAAATAAATATGAAAAATGCTATCGAAATGAGCGTTCCCATTGTTGTGGATATAAATACCGGTGCCAACTGGCTGGAAGCTCATTAAATACCGTAACACTGTATTCTTCAACATGCTGAACGGCTTTCTTTCATGATTTCTGATTTCCTCAAAGTTCAACCCCATCCTGAATTCTGGTATAATTGCAGAGAATTTAATGATGGTCAACTTCAATGAAATTAATAATTTTTGCCCAAGCCATCATGATTTATCTATCTTTGTGGCATTAAGTTTCATTTTAAATATTGGAAATATGAATCTGAAGGACGACAAAAGAATAGTGATGACGCTGGATGCCGGTGGTACCAATTTCGTTTTTTCGGCAATTCAGGCGGGTGAAGAAGTAGTAGATTCCATTACAATGCCTGCTTCAGCAGATGCGCTTGTTGACCTGCTTAAGCGAATCATGGACGGGTTTGAGGAAGTCAAGAATAAGTTGAAAGAAGCTCCGTCAGCGATTAGTTTTGCTTTTCCTGGTCCGGCTGAATACGAACTTGGGATTATCGGTGATTTGGTCAATTTGCCCCTTTTCCGCGGTGGTGTAGCACTTGGCCCAATGCTTGAGGAAAAGTTCAATATTCCGGTGTATATCAACAATGACGGCGATCTGTTTGCATACGGAGAAGCTATCGGAGGCTTGCTTCCTTTTATCAATAATCTACTTGAGAATAGTGGTAATCCGAAACGTTATCATAATCTTTTTGGAGCTACTTTTGGAACTGGTTTTGGAGGTGGTATTGTATCAAAGGGTGAGTTGCTGAAGGGAGATAATTCAGCTTCCGGTGAAATTAACAGACTTCGCAACAAAGTTCATCCTTTTTATAGTGTTGAAGAATCAGTTAGTATTCGTGGGATTAAACGGATTTACAGCCGCACTGCCGGAATTTCTGAAATTCTATGCCCCACACCCCAGTCAATTTTTGAGATCGGAATGGGAAAAGTTGAGGGAAACAAGGATGCTGCCCGTCAGGCTTACAGGAGATTTTCAATCGCTGCAGGAGACGCTCTTGCCAATGCTATCACTCTGATAGACGGACTGATAGTTTTGGGCGGGGGCATTTCGGGCGCTTATCCGTTGTTTTTACAAAATCTTGTTGCCGAAATGAATCACCGTTTCGAAACTCCCGAAGGAAAATATCTTCCACGCCTTGAGGTGGAAGTTTTTAATCTTGAGTATGAACGTGACCTTCAGCGATTTATCAAAGGAGATCAGAAAGAAATCGAAGTGCCTTTCAGCCAAAAAAAGGTAAAGTATGATCATCTGAAAAGAATAGGAGTAGGCATAACCCGTCTGGGCACAACGAAGGCAACCTCATTGGGTGCATATGCTTTTGCTCTTAATGAACTGAACAAGAAATAGAGCCCGAATGAAGGTATCAGGATTTACCATTGTAAGGAATGGACAAAAATACGATTACCCGTTTACCGAATCCATTCGCTCCATGTTGTCTTTGTGTGATGAGGTGATTGTTGCTGTTGGAAATTCAGACGACGATACCCTGGCAATGGTCCGGGCAATTAATTCACCAAAAATCAGGATTATAGAAACAGTATGGGATGATTCACTGCGCGAAGGTGGTCGCGTACTGGCTGTGGAAACTGACAAAGCTAAGTCGGCTATAGCAGGCGATGCTGATTGGTGTATTTATCTCCAGGCCGATGAAGTGTTTCATGAAAAAGATTACCCTGAAGTCCGGCGTGCTATGAGAGATAATTTGAATGACAAACGTGTGGACGGACTCTTGTTTGACCACCTCAATTTTTATGGCTCATTCGATTACATTGCCGATTCGCGTCGCTGGTCATACAAACAAATCAGGGTAATCCGAAATGATCCTCAAATCAATTCATACCGCGATGCCATGAGTTTTAAAAAAAACGGCCGCAATCTTCTGGTAAAAAAAATCAATGCAACTGTTTATCATTATGGCTGGGTGCGCACCCCTGATGCTATGCAGAAAAAACTTGAAACCTTCCAAAAACTTTGGCACGACGATGAATGGATTGAAAAAAACGTGCAAAAAGCAGATGAATTTGATTATTCTCAGATTGACTCACTGGCACATTTCACAGGAACTCATCCTCAGGTCATGCTCGAACGTATAAATCGAATGAATTGGAAATTCGACTTTGATCCGACCAAGGGTATAAAACTTTCGCTGAGACTAAGAATTTTGAACTGGCTGGAGAAAAAATACGGAATCGAAATCGGAAAGTTCAAAACCTACAGGATAATCAGTTAAACTTCCTTCAAACCGGTTTGTGATCAATACCACCGCCTGAATATGAAAGATAAAAACCATAATGCAAACGAAATGACCTTTTGGGAGCATCTCGAAGAGTTGCGGTGGCATCTGGTTCGATCTGTTGTTGCGGTAATCGTGTTTGCAATTGCGGCTTTTATCGCCAAGGATTTTATTTTTAACCACATCATCCTCGCTCCAAAATCTGACGATTTTATTTCACATCGCCTGCTTTGTGAAATGGGAAAATATTTGTCCGAAAAATTTTCTTTTGTTTCATCATCAGTACTGTGCATCAGTAATTTCGACCTTAAAATCATCAATATCAATCTGTCAGGTCAGTTTTTAGTGCATTTATACATTTCAATTTTTGCAGGAGTATTAGTGGCTATACCCTATATAATTTGGGAAGTCTGGAGTTTTATAAAGCCTGCTCTGTACGAAAAAGAACAGAAATATGCTGGGGGAGCTGTTTTCTGGAGTTCACTGCTTTTCATTTTAGGTGTTTTATTCAGCTATTTTCTGATTGTACCGTTATCAATTCTTTTCCTTGGTACCTATACTGTCAGCGAAGCTGTTGAAAATCAAATTGCACTCAATTCATATATCAGCACTGTGGTTACGCTTTCTTTTGCGGTGGGACTGGTATTCGAGCTGCCTGTTTTTGTCTATTTTTTTACCAAAGTTGGGATACTAACGCCTGGTTTTATGCGAAGAAACCGACGAATGATGATAGTAATCATCTTGATTATTTCCGCAATTATTACCCCACCGGATGTTTTCAGCCAAATTCTTGTAGCCTTTCCGCTGTATGGGTTGTACGAAATCAGCATTTATATTTCAGACCGCATTTACCGAAAAAGAGAAGAAGAGCTAAATTGAAACAATGAATAGCTGAATAGCCTATCATTCAATTATTTCACTGCTTAAGATAAATTATTTTTTTATTGTTATTAATTTAACAAAAAACAATTTTGAGCCTGAATAATATCTATCTTTGCGGCAAATTTAATTGAGTATTTACCAGAATAAAATTATTAAAAATGGCTTATCCTTTCACACATCCAGATTATGTTCTTGTGGATGAACTGCTTTCTGATGAAAATAAAATTGTTCGTTCAGCTGTTCGCGACTGGGTTAATCGTTCAGTTATTCCTGTAATTGATGAAGCTGCTCATCAGCATCACTTTCCGCGTCATTTCACCAGAGAACTTGGGGAAATTGGTGCATTCGGTCCCTTTATCCCCGTTGAATATGGTGGTGCCGGACTTGACCACATTGCTTATGGTGTGATCATGACCGAGCTTGAACGTGGCGATTCAGCCATTCGTTCTGCCGCTTCAGTACAGACATCACTGGTGATGTATCCGATCTATGAATTTGGTTCAGAGGAGCAAAAAAGAAAATATTTACCCAAACTTGCCACCGGAGAGTTGATCGGATGCTTTGGACTGACTGAGCCCAATCATGGATCTGATCCCGGCGGCATGGAAACCCGGTTTAAAGATATGGGGGATCATTATTTGCTCAATGGTGCCAAAATGTGGATTACCAACTCGGCAATTGCAGATGTCGGTGTAGTCTGGGCAAAAGATGAATCAGGAGTTGTTCGCGGCCTGATCGTTGAAAAAGGTATGCCCGGTTTTACCGCACCTGAAACTTATCACAAATGGTCTTTGCGTGCTTCAGTTACCGGCGAAATGGTTTTCGAAGACGTAAAAGTTCCAAAGGAAAATCTGCTCCCAAATATTAAGGGTTTAAAAGGTCCTTTGATGTGTCTTAACTCAGCCCGCTACGGAATTGCCTGGGGAGCAGTAGGATCGGCAATGGATTGCTACAACACTGCTTTGCAGTATTCACTTGAACGTAAACAATTTAAAAAACCTATTGCTTCTTATCAACTTCAGCAGAAAAAGCTGGCAGAAATGCTGACCGAAATCACAAAAGCACAGTTGCTTATATGGCGGGTTGGTGTACTGAAAAATGAAGGTAAAGCCACTCCGGCACAAATTTCTATGGCAAAACGAAACAATGTGGAAATGGCACTTCGTGTAGCCCGCGAGTCACGCCAGGTACTCGGAGCAATGGGAATTACCGGAGATTTCCCCATCATGCGTCACATGATGAATCTGGAGTCAGTAATCACTTACGAAGGTACACACGACGTTCACCTGCTTATCACCGGAGCTGATATAACCGGTATTTCAGCTTTTGCATAGATTTTCATCCGCAAAATGTAAAATTTCCCAAAAATGAAAATATCACATATTGAACACATCGGTATTGCCGTAAAAAGCATCGAAGAAAGCATCCCCTATTACGAAAATATACTCGGGCTTAAATGTTATGCCGTTGAGGAAGTGAAAGACCAAAAAGTTAAAACGGCATTTTTTCTCGTTGGTCAGACAAAAATAGAGCTCCTTGAATCAACTGATCCTGAAGGGCCAATTGGAAAATTCATTGAAAAACGCGGAGAAGGTATTCATCATCTTGCTTTTGCTGTTGATGATGTTAATAAAGCCCTCGGGGAAACAGCTACAAAAGGTGTCAGGCTGATCGATGAAAAATCGCGAAAAGGTGCTGAAGGACTAAATATCGGGTTTCTGCATCCGAAATTTACTCAGGGTGTCTTAACCGAGTTTTGCAGCAAGTAATCCCATTTTTTAACCATTTATTTAAATTTTTTTACCTGTGAATAATCAGCAAAAATTACAACAACTCATTGATTTGCGTAAGAAAGCACGTGAGGGAGGCGGCGAACAACGGATTGCACAGCAACATCAAAAAGGAAAATACACTGCACGCGAACGTATCGAAATGTTGCTTGACGAAGGTAGTTTTGAAGAGTATGATATGTTTGTTACCCACCGCAGTACCGAATTTGGAATGGCTGACAAGGTGTACCTTTCCGATGGTGTTATAACAGGTCATGGCACTATTGACGGTCGGATCGTTTTCATTTTTTCCCAGGATTTTACGGTTTTCGGCGGATCATTGTCTGAAACTTTTGCACAAAAAATTTGCAAAGTGATGGATCAGGCTATGAAGGTAGGTGCACCAATCATTGGAATTAATGATTCAGGAGGAGCCCGTATTCAGGAAGGAGTGAAGAGCCTGGCAGGTTATGCCGAAATTTTCCAGCGAAATATTTTAGCTTCAGGCGTTGTTCCGCAGATATCAGCCATTTTTGGACCATGTGCCGGTGGGGCAGTTTATTCGCCAGCTCTCACCGATGTAGTGATTATGAGCGACAAAACCAGTTACATGTTTGTAACTGGTCCAAAAGTAACAAAAACAGTAACCGGCGAAACTATTTCTGAAGAGGATTTGGGAGGTGCCACCGTACATGCAACAAAATCGGGTGTGGCTCATTTCAGAGCCGATGACGAAGACGAAGGCATCCTGCTCATCCGCAAAACACTGGAATATCTTCCGCAAAACAACCTGGAAGAACCAGTCATTACCGAGTGTCATGATCCCATCGACCGAAAAGACGATTTTCTAAACAATATCATCCCTGATAATCCTGCCGAACCTTACGATGTAAAAGATATTATTTACACCATTGTGGACGACAGGGAGTTTCTGGAGTTTCACAGACATTTTGCCAAGAATATAGTAGTAGGATTTGTTAAATTTAATGGGCAACCTGTTGGGATTGTTGCTAATCAACCCAATTTTCTGGCCGGCGTACTCGATATTGATGCTTCGCGCAAAGCGGCAAGATTTGTGAGATTATGCGATGTATTTAATGTACCGATTGTTACCCTGGTTGATGTACCTGGTTTTCTGCCGGGAAGCGGTCAGGAGTATGGGGGTATCATTATTCACGGTGCTAAATTGATGTTTGCATATGGCGAGGCTACAGTACCTAAGATTACCATCACACTTCGAAAATCCTATGGAGGCGCTCATGATGTTATGGGATCGAAACAACTCAGAGGCGACATCAATTATGCATGGCCATCGGCCGAAATTGCCGTGATGGGTCCAAAAGGAGCAATTGAAGTGCTTGAAGGCCGAAAAATCAAGGATTTTGAAAAGCCTGAAGAAGCATCCAAATTCATTGCTGAGAAAGAAGAAGAATACCGCAATAAATTTGCAAATCCTTACGAAGCTGCCCGTTACGGCTATATTGACGACGTAATTGAACCCCGCAATACAAGATTCAGGATTATCAGGGCTTTGCAGACTTTGTCCAGTAAAAAGGATACGCTTCCTCCAAAAAAGCACAATAATATTCCCTTATAAAACAATTAAAACTATGTTGCTAACTGAAATATCATTTGATTTTTCAAATATTTCATTTTTGTCCATCATCATTGCTTTAGTGGGATACGTCATTGTTTTCTCTGCACTGGTTGTTCTTTACTGGATTTTTAATTCCATACCCAAGCTTATCAATATCAACATCAGACGGCAGTTACGGAAGCAGGGAAAAAATGATGATGGTGGAGAACTTAATATTGAAGGAAATATCGCAGCGGCAATTACTCTGGCTCTTCACCTGCATCTCAGCGAATTGCACGATGAAGAAAGCAGTGTGATTACCATTAAACGAATTTCGAGACAGTATGCCCCCTGGAGCTCAAAGATTTATTCAACAAACAGCTTTTTTAGAACAGTAAAACAATGAAAAAATTCAAGTTCTCAATAAAAGGTCACGACTATGAAGTCGAAATTTTGGAATGTGAGGATAAAATTGCCAAAGTTGATGTGAATGGAACGGTTTACGAAGTTGAAATGCATCAGGAAATGAAGCAAAGCAAAACACCAAAACTTGTTCGTCAGGAAGTGGAAATTAAGCGTCAGGATCACAAGATCAAAAAGACCATTACCAAAACGGCAGGATTTGAAGTCAAATGTCCTTTGCCGGGCAATATCATGCAGGTATTTGTAAAAAATGGAGACATCGTGAAATTGGGCGATAAATTGTTGTTGTATGAAGCAATGAAAATGGAAAATACCATTCTTGCCGAAAAAGACGGCACAATAAAAAACCTGAAAGTTCAATCCGGTTCAAGTGTGTTGCAAGGTGAAACACTTATGGAAATTGAAGCATAAACATTGGTTAAGACATTTGATTTACCACAAAAAACCAGAAATTATCAATGAAAAAACTGCTAACCATTGCAGGGATAATAGCTTTGCTGACCCTGATTTCAGCAACAATGATCCAACCTGGCATTCAGTCGTCGGGTGCGGCTGCTGCTCAGTCGGTTGAAAAACAGGTTTCTGCTGAAAATGATGATTTTATACCGGAACTTGACGAAGAAAGTGAAGCTGCTTCGAAGGGAGTAATTAAGTTTTTGCGCTATACCGGTTTTGCCAATGCTACCCGTGGTCATCTGATTATGATTGTCGTGGGCTTGTTTTTCATTTTTCTCGCCATTCGATACGAATATGAGCCATTGCTGCTTATCCCCATCGGAACGGGAATTCTTATTGGAAATATTCCGTTTATGCTGGATGCGGGCCTTCAGCTTGGAATATACGAAAAAGGCAGTGTAATGAACTATCTTTATTTCGGTGTAACCTCAGGGATTTATCCACCGCTTATTTTTCTTGGAATTGGCGCAATGACGGATTTTTCTTCATTAATTTCAAACCCTCGCTTAATGTTGCTTGGTGCAGCAGCACAACTGGGTATTTTTGCTACATTTCTGGGAGCACTGGTACTCGGATTTCATCCGGCTGAAGCCGGTGCTATTGGAATCATTGGAGGTGCTGACGGGCCTACAGCCATTTTCCTCTCCTCCAAACTTGCCAACGGTATAAATATTCTTTCGGATGGAACAACTGTGAAAAATCTTATTGGGCCAATCGCTATTGCCGCCTATTCATATATGGCTCTGGTCCCTGTTATTCAGCCACCAATCATGCGATTGATGACCACAAAAAAAGAACGGCTGATCCGAATGAAACCCCCAAGAGCTGTCACCAAGCTCGAAAAAATACTTTTCCCGATTATTGGATTGCTTATTACTGCTTTTATTTCACCAAGCGCATTGCCTCTGCTGGGAATGTTGTTTTTTGGCAATATTCTCAAGGAAAGCGGGGTTACCAAACGTCTGGCAGATACAGCACGAACATCTATGATCGACATAGTTACCATCATCCTGGGATTAACCGTGGGTGCTTCCACACAGGCAGATGTTTTTCTTACCGGAGAGTCCATTTTGATTTTTGTTCTGGGTGCAATTTCATTTATGGTGGCTACTGCAGGTGGTGTGGGATTTGCTAAGGTGATGAACCTTTTTCTGAAAGGAGATAATAAAATCAATCCTTTGATTGGTGCTTCTGGTGTGTCAGCAGTACCTGACAGTGCAAGAGTAGCTGAGATTGAGGGATTAAAATATGACCCGAAGAATCATCTTCTGATGCATGCTATGGCACCTAATGTTGCCGGTGTAATTGGCTCAGCCGTAGCTGCAGGTATTTTGTTGAGCTTCCTGCTGTAAAGTAATTGTCAGTAAACCGGAAAATATTTGTTTGCTGAAAGTTTTATCCAAAACCGGGTTGTCACAATAATCATTCTTTCTTTGCTGATAATCAGCTTACTATTGTTTTTAAAGCAGCAAAATCATATTTTTTACCTAAATCAATCAGAAGAAAAACTGAATTATCCTCTGACAAAAGGATTTGATTGTTTTTCACTGCCAATAAAAGTATGGGGTCCATGACCGGGATAAACAATGTAATCATCGGGCAAAGTGTAAAGTTTGGTTTTGATACTTGCCTCAAGCGTTTTAAAATTTCCCGTTGGCAGGTCAGTACGCCCGATGCTTCCCTGAAAAAGAACATCTCCGGCGATTATAAATCCCGATTGATGACTAATCAGACAAATATGACCATCAACATGCCCGGGTGTATATTTTATTTCAAGCTGAGCATGGCCAAATTTTATCAGGTCTCCTTCGTTCAGAAAAGTAACCGGTTCAATTATTTCAGTCATTTCAATACCAAACAATTTGCCGTGATCTGCTGCATTGTGCAAAGTTTCGAGCGATTCTTTGTGCATAACAGGCCGTATGCCGTAGGTATGGAAAATATGCGCCATGCCAAGAATGTGATCAATATGGCAATGGGTTAAGACATGGCCGACAATTTTAAGTTTGTGTCCGGTAATGAAATCATCAAGTTCTTTTTCCTCATCGTCGTTAAAACAGCCAGGATCTATAATTATGCATTCACCGGTTTCATCACTTACCAGATAGGTATTTTCCTGAAATGGATTAAAAACAAACCGATCAACTTTAATCATGTGGTTTTTTCGTTCATTTGCAAGTGTGTGCATTGAGCTTTTATAAAATATTTTGAATGTTACAAAGTTATGAATATTTGCAGACTGACAGGTATTAAAACATTCATATTGTCCGTTTGATTGAGTCAATGAATAAAATCTACCGGGGGGAATGAGGCAACTTTTTACCAGAGATTTTTCCATAACAAAAAGATTTAACAGATGGCTGCTGAAAGCACTGTTGTTATTTTCTTTTCTGCCTGTTTCCGGTTGGTCGCAGTTTTACGATGGTTACCAGATGGATTTTGGCCGAAGCAGAGTACAGTTTGATAATTTTCTGTGGACATTTTATAAATTTGATCGTTTTGATGTTTATTTTTACCTGAACGGAAAAGAACTGGCTGAACACACTTCCCGATATGTTTCCGGCGAACTGACAACAATGGAAAACCGGCTGGGCACCCACCTTGATCTTAAGATACAATTCCTGATCTTCAATAATCTGAATGATTTAAAGCAAAGTAACATCGGGTTGAATGCTGATGCAAATTACAATGTTGGCGGAGTTTCATACATTTTGGGAAATAAAGTGGTGCTTTATTTTGATGGTTCTTTGATTAACTTTGAAAAACAGATTCGGCAGGGTTTAGCTCATGTGCTTCTTCAAAATGCTATTTTTGGCGGCAACATCACCTCACAAATTCTCAATTCATTCCTGCAAAACACACCTGAATGGTACAGTCGCGGGCTGATTTCATATCTGGCCGAAGAGTGGAATACCGACATTGATGACAAAATCAGGAACATTATCCTGTCAGGTAAATTCAGGAAATTCAGTCAATTGGTTTTGGATGAAAACAAAGTGGTTGATGCCGGCCATTCTTTCTGGAAATTTGTTGCAGATGTTTATGGGAAAGATAATATTACCGAAATAATCAATATGACCCGCGTTAGCCGGAGTGTTGAAAATGGTTTTATGTATGCTCTCGGAGTTTCTTTGAAAACGTTGTACAAAGACTGGTACAGTCATTATTATGCAAAATACTCAAATGAACAGGAACGTTTTGATCCGCTTCCTGAAAACAGTCAGATCACAGGTCGCCGGGTTCTGAAAAACAATTCCGTTTTGCGTGATTATTCACAGATTGCGTCTTCCGCTTCAGGTGAAAATATTGCATTTGTTACCAATGAAACCGGAAAATTCCATGTTTGGTTGTTCAGTACTCACCGAAATAAACTAAAACGATTATATACCGGAGGTTTTCGACTTGACGAAAAAGTCGATTTTTCGTATCCTTTACTTTCATGGCATCCTTCAGGGAATATTTTAAGTATGATTATAGAAAAGAAAGGACTGATACAGCTTTATTTTTATGATCTTGACGAGCGAAAATGGACCAACCGTAATTTGTTTGGATTTGAAAAAGTGCTTGATTTTTCTTATTCCGACAACGGTCAGTTATTATTATTGTCAGCAGTACAGGAGGGGCAAAGCGACATTTTTACCTTTAATCTGATCTCAGGTAGTTACGAGCGCATTACCAATGATATTTTTGATGACCTCAATCCAAGATTTATTGAGAATTCAACAAAGATCATTTTCAGTTCCAACAGAATATCAGATACACTCACTGAAATAAATTCCTTACCCGCTGACCTGCCTCAACACTACGATGTTTTTGTATATTCTTACAGCAATAAAGATCCGTTATTGCGCAAAATAACAGATTCGCCGGTGGCAGACGAATTGCAGCCAATGCCTGTCGGTAAAAATTTTATTGCTTATCTCAGCAACGAAAGTGGCATCCACAATCAGTACATCGGACAGCCCGACAGTGTGGTAGCTTACATTGACACAGCAGTCCATTATCGCTTTTTTACACGTTCTGCAGCACTGACTAATTTCCCGGCCAATATCAGCAGCCATCACATTTCACCTGAAGCTGAAACAAATGTTTTTATTGTTAATGATAAAATGTTTGACAAACTTTATCGGGATGAATTGACAATAAATGAACCTTTGGAAACAGTGAAACCTGAAACTTCAGATTTTGTAAGATCAATGACAGGCGAAAGCGTGGCTTTGCCTTCCACACTGAAACCTGAGGTACCTGTCATTGTTCCCGTAGAGAAAGAACAACCTGTCCGCCAACAGCGTAAAAGTTTCAGAAATGTGATGCACGACGATACTGTAGAGGTGCCAGCGGAAAATGACTTACCTGAAGCTGATGAGCAGATTGACATTGATACTTACAAATTTGACCAGCAGGGAATTATTCGCATAAACATGCCCGACAGTGCCCGGTTATTAATTGATCGCAGCAGAAAAATATCTGATTCAGCAAATTCTGATTTTATTCTTCCGGTTCAGTGTAATTATTATACCGAATATTTTATTAATGAGCTGGTTACACAGGTTGATTTTTCCTATTTGAATCAGACTTACCAGCCTTTTTCTTCAGTAGATAATCCGGGATTCAGTTATCCGGGACTAAGTCCGACTTTTAAAATTGGGCTTACCGATTTGATGGAAGATTATCGCATTATGGGAGGGATGCGCGTGGGACTTGACTTTGTGAACAAAGAATTCTTTTTTAATTTTTCAAATCTTAAGGGACGTCTTGATAAAGAGTTTGTCTTCCAGTATCGCCACATTGAGGATGTTATTCAATCGGCTTTTGTATTCAGACAAAAAGTTTTGGAAGGATTCTATATTCTCACTTATCCGCTCAACAGGGTCTTACGTCTGAAAAATACATTTCTGGTCAGAAACGAAAATTACATCATTGCCGGTCCTGATGAATTGATTCTGAAGGAACCAAATGTCAGGCAAATTTGGGGAGGTGATAAGATTCAGCTCATATATGATGATACACGTGAACTTGGACTTAATCTGCCACATGGTATGAAGTTCATGCTTTTCGGGGAATACAATCAAATGGTTGATGATCCTGCTCATAATCTGGTGGTACTGGGTTTTGATTTTCGAAACTTTACCCGTTTACACAGGCAGTTTATTTGGGCTAACCGCCTTGCAGGAAGTACAAATTTCGGTAAAGACCGATTAATCTATTTTATGGGTGGAACAGACGGTTGGATTTCGCCAAAATTCGACAGGGAAACCCGCATTGACCCATCGATGAACTGGGCTTATCAGACATTGGCCACCAACTTACGCGGTTTTGGTCAAAATGCACGTAATGGAAATAACTTTATAGTGCTCAACTCGGAATTCCGCTTCCCGGTTTTCACTTATTTACTCAACCGTCCGATAAGTTCAGAATTTGTTAAAAACTTCCAGGTGGTAGCTTTTGGTGATTTGGGTACTGCATGGGCAGGCTGGAATCCTTATGATAAAGATAATGTCCTCTACACCAAATACGAAACTTATGGCCCTTTGCGCATCAAAGTTCAGTATGAAAAAGACCCGATCATTGGAGGTATTGGTTTTGGAGCACGTACAAAAATCTTTGGTTATTTCATGAAGGGGGACCTTGCCTGGGGAATTGAAGACGGAAAAATTAAAAAAGAACCGATTTTTTACTTATCGCTAAATCTTGATTTTTAAAGAAGTGCATTAATTCTGAAAAGCACAGACCAAAAGTCATTTTACAAGAAGTTAGCTATTTTACAAGTAGGTGAAAACATTTTGGTCAGTGAACAACGAATAAAAAATCCAAATGCCTGATTGTTTTGCATTTGGATTTAAAAAATTCGACTAAGTCGGGATGGCGAGATTCGAACTCGCGGCCTCCACGTCCCGAACGTGGCGCGCTAGCCGGGCTGCGCTACATCCCGTTTGGTTTTTGACCGTGCAAAATTACATTTTTTTTGAAAGGGACAGCTATTTCATTGTTTTTCTTCCTTCAAAAAAACAGAAGCTGTTTGTTTGATTGATTCTTCGATAGGTATAAAGCTGTAGTTAAGAAGCTTACTGATTTTTGCGTTGTTGTAATAGTGCACATTAAAAGCAGATCGGGCAATTTGTCGGGTAAACTTATGCGGTTGACCGAGTAATGAAATTACAAAATCCAAGCGCCATCCTATTTCGGCCATCCATTTAAAAAGTTTTATTCCAGGAGGTTTTTTATTAAAAGCAATTGCAATCAGAGTTAAAACCTGCCGAAAAGCAAGGTCTTCAGCTGACAGAATAAAGCGTTCGCCTGAAATATTTGTTTTCATAAGTTGTATCATGATACGCGCAACATCTCTTACATCAATGTAACCGGTAATCCCACCCGTATAAAAAGGCATGCCCTGGTAAACAGTGGTAAAAAGCTGTGAGCTGCCAGATAGCCAATCGCCGGGTCCAATGATTACTGATGGATTTACAATAAACATATCCAGCCCTTCTGCATTAGCCCGCCAAACTTCACGCTCAGCACCATATTTGCTGATTGCATAAGCAGAATTAGCACCTGAAGGTTTCCATAAACTTTTTTCACTGAGGGTTTCATTCTGTTTGGCTCTGCCCAATGCCGAAACAGAACTGACATGACAAAACCTTACATTTCCTTTATCCTGGCATGCATTTACAAGGTTGGCAGTACCCTGCTGATTATTGAAAATAAGCTGTTGGGAATCTTTTTTACGAAATGAGACCATTCCGGCACAATGAAAAACTTTTTCCACACCTTCCAACGCGGAAACAATTGACGGCCAGTCTAACAAGTCACCTTCTACCCATTCAATTTTTGAAAATAATGCCTCTGCATCGGAAGAATACCACGAAAACGTTTTTCTTACTTGATTTAAATTACTGGTTGATCGCTTTAGTGCCCGCACTCTTTCATGCTGCTGAACAAGCTCGAAAAGCAAATGAGCACCAAGCAAACCAGTCCCTCCGGTTACAAATATCATAGGACAAAATTAGTGAAAGCGATTTGATTATGAATAATGTTTTCAGGAAAAATGTTTCAGATAATTGTGTTCTTTGAGATATTTTTCAATAAGTCTGGGCACAGGGTATTTAGGTATGTCCGGCAGAATTATCTCCTGAAATGAAAATGATGTTGAAAAGGCCTGATTTAGTTTAATTAAGTAAAACCTGACCAGTAAAAGTTGATGTGTTAGCTGGTGATTATAAATCGGAGACGTTTCTGCAATTACCGGATCAAGCCCGTCGAAATAATTTTTCCATTGAGTGGTTGAAGTCAATTGCTCTGCGTTAAGCTCCCCGAAAGATTCAATTAATGGAAAATCGTAAAGTCCCGACCAGATGTCACCGGGTTTTCGTTTTTGTAATAAGATCATCTTTTGTTGATTTTTTTCGAAAAGAATGACCAGATAATTAAAGTATCGTTTTCGCTGACTACTAATTTTCGATTTTACAGGTATTTGATTTACAATTTTTAAGTTCAGAGACTGGCAATTTTGATTGAAAACACAGAAAAAACAGGCAGGGTTTTTTGGTTTGCAAACAATTGCACCAAAATCCATGATAGCCTGATTGAATTCTGCAGGATTATTTTTGTCAAAGATATCTTCTAAAAATTGTTTTATCATTTTTTTCCCTTCAGTTTTATCAACAGGCTCACGGATAGCAAACCAACGGCTTATTACCCGCAATACATTTCCGTCTATAACAGGCACTGGTTCGCCAAAAGCGATGGAAGCAACAGCGGCAGCAGTATAGGGGCCAATGCCTTTCAATTGCAAAAGCTCATGGTAGGTTGAGGGGAATCTTCCATTGTGTTTGGAAACGATTTCCTTTGAAGCTGCCAGCAAGTTTCGGGCACGCGAATAATAGCCAAGACCCTGCCAAAGTTTCAGTACCTGCTCCTCGGTAGCCTTTGAAAGGCTGTGCAAGTCAGGAAACAAACGAATGAACCTCAAATAGTAATCGTGTCCCTGCCCGGTGCGTGTTTGTTGAAGAATTATCTCCGATATCCAGATTTTGTAAGGATCATTTGTGTATCTCCAGGGGAAATCTCTTTTGTTTTCTGAATACCAGCTGATAAGTTGCCTTGCAAAATCCATCTGTTTAGGTTAGTTTTCTGAGTTATCAATAGCAATGATAATTTTAAATAACAAATTTAAAGCCGATTTGTTTTTGCTGAAGTCATTGCAGGACAAGAGATTTGGGATTTTTTTAAAAAGACAGAATAATTCTAAAAAAAATTGAAAACCCCTTTGTTTGAAAAAAAATCTATATTTGCACCCCTATTTAGATAACTAATAATCAAATCTTTAAAATTTTAATTATGACAAAAGCAGATATCGTAAACGAAATTGCCACTAAGACTGGAATTGAAAAAGTCTCTGTACAAGCTACTGTAGAGGCATTTATGGAAACAATAAAACAATCAATGGTCAATGGTGAAAATGTTTATCTACGGGGATTTGGAAGTTTTACCATTAAAAAGCGCGCTGAAAAAACCGGAAGAAACATCTCCAAGAATACAACCATTATCATTCCGGCCCATAATATTCCATCGTTCAAACCAGCCAAAACTTTTGTAAACGAGGTGAAAAGTCACGTAAACGTTAAATAAATCAGAAAGGATAACATTATGCCAAGCGGAAAAAAAAGAAAAAGACATAAAATGTCGACCCACAAACGGAAAAAACGTTTGCGGAAAAACAGGCATAAAAAGAAGTAACACTAACTTTTTGAGAGAATTATTACATGATGCATCGTTCTTTCTTGCATTGTGTAATAATTTTTTCATTTACATACTCTCCTTTTATCGTATTAAAGTACGTGATAATAAGCTTAATGATTCAAATTCAGTAGCGTGGAAAGGGAATTAATAATAGATGTAAACTCCTCAGGAGTTGATATTGCGCTGCTTGAGGATAAATCCCTTGTTGAACTTCAAAAAGAAAAATCCAACAAAAAGTATTCTGTTGGTGATGTTTACCTGGGCAAGGTAAGAAAAATAATGCCTGGCTTGAATGCCGCATTTGTAAATGTTGGATACGAAAAAGATGCTTTCCTGCATTACCTTGATCTCGGGCCAAACGTACGATCACTCAACAAATTCACTAAACTTGCTATCAGCGGTAAGCTGCCTGCATTATCACTTGGAGACTTTCGACTGGAACCTGAGATAGAAAAAACCGGTAAAATCTCAGATGTTCTTACTGTAAATCAGCAAATACTGGTACAAATCGCCAAAGAGCCCATTGCTACAAAGGGTCCGCGTATTGCTTCTGAAATTTCATTTGCCGGAAGATTTCTTGTTCTTGTTCCATTCTCTGATAAAATTTTGATTTCTTCAAAAATCAGAAGTGTCGAAGAACGAAAACGGCTAAAACGTTTGATTAAAAGCATTAAGCCTAATAATTACGGAGTTATTGTACGTACAGTAGCCGAAAATAAGTTGGTAGCTGAACTGGATGCCGATCTTCGGGACCTGATAAGTAAATGGGATTCACTCAGCCAGAAACTGGTCAAAGCTGAAGCACCGGTAAAAATAGTAAGTGAACTGGATCGAACATCGGCAATTCTGCGCGATTTACTCAATGAATCATTCAATAATATTCATGTTAACGATGTCACGCTTGCTGATGAAATAAAGAACTATGTAAAACAGATTGCTCCGGAAAAAATCAAGATCATCAGGTTGTACAGTGGCGCTAAACCAATATTTGAATATTTTGGTGTAGATAAACAGATCAAAAATTCATTTGGGAAAATAGTTACCATTAAAAGTGGTGTTTACCTGGTAATTGAGCGAACTGAAGCCATGTACACCATTGATGTAAATTCAGGTAATCGGGTCAACCGTGAGAAAAACCAGGAAAACAATTCGCTTGAAGTTAATCTGGAAGCTGCTGTAGAGCTTGCCCGTCAACTGAGATTAAGGGATATGGGAGGAATCATAGTTGTAGATTTCATCGACATGACTGAATCCAAACACCGGCGAGAACTTTACCAAAAAATCAAGGATGAAATGGCGAAAGATCGTGCCCGCCACGTTATTCTCCCCCCAAGCAAATTTGGACTGGTGCAGATTACCCGACAGCGCGTGCGGCCGGCAATGGACGTCCAGATACTCGAAAAATGCCCTGTTTGTAATGGAACCGGTGAAATAAAACCATCAATTCTCATTATTGACGAAATAGAAAACAACTTACGGTACCTTATACTGGATCAAAACGAGCGCAACCTTACCATTACTCTTCATCCTTTTATTTATGCCTATCTGACCAAAGGATTTATTTCGACACTCCTTAAATGGAGAATAAACATGAAAGCAAAAATAAGGCTGAAACCAGAAGCATCTCACCATTTTCTTGAATATCATTTTTTCAACAAAAATAATGACGAGCTGAAAATGTGAATTTAACCAAAGCCCGGATTCCACTTATTTATTGATTGTTTTGAATTTTACCTGTGAAATAATAATGTAAAATATTATTATCAGCGGAAGAGCGTAAAACCTGATGGTCAAAATCAAAACAACCACAAAAGACAAAAAAATGTACCTGTTCAGGTTGTTGTTAAGATGGTAGTTTTTGAACTTAAAAGCCATCAGTGGTAAAGGGGATATGAGTAATGCTGAAAAAGCAACTGTTAGAAAAAGAAGTGTCGGATATTGCTGTAAAAAATCAATAATCCAAAATTGATTATCCTTTTCGGCCTGCATCAGGACGAGTGGGAACGATGCAAAAAAAATGGCATTTGCAGGTGTTGGAAGCCCGATGAAAGAGTTGGTCTGCCGGTCATCAATATTGAATTTAGCCAGTCTTAATGCCGAAAATAAAGGGATGAGAAAAGCAATTGCAGAAGCAGGATATATTCCGTTCCAATTAAAAAAAGATGAATGATTAAGGCTGATTTGCATTAATTGAAAAACAATAATTCCCGGAGCTACACCAAAAGATACAACGTCAGAAAGCGAATCGAGCTGCAGTCCAAGAGGGGAGCGGGCATTAAGTAACCTTGCAAGCATCCCGTCAAGAAAATCAAAAACAGCGGCAATCCCTATGAACAGTGAGGCAAGCACTAAATTATCGTTGAAAGCTAAAGTGATTGAAATGCATCCACTTAAAAGATTCAGCAAGGTCACGCTGTTAGGTATGTTTTTTCGTAGCACCTGATTATTTTTGAACAAGTTAAAGTATATCACCGTTTATTTTTTTTGAAAATTCAATGTTTTTCGTTCCGAACAAAAAATATCTTACTAAAAAGTCATTATGATCTTCCAATCATTTCGTTAGTTTAGCGTTGTCAATTTTCAAAAAAAACAGGTAAAAGTAGCTTTTTTATAAAACTTCAAACCATGACTATTGACCAATTTATGTCTTATTCGCCGCAGGAGCGTGCCAGCATGGTGCTCACTGAAGGCCAGGAGATCTTGGACCGAATATTTATGTATTACATTATCAGACTTTACAAATATTCGGATTTTTATGTGGAGTTATGGTACCAGACTGCTTCCAACCATATTGATAAAATACTTGTGGTTGACCTGGAGGATGTGTTGCATTTGTACGAAAAAAATATTGACATTTCTGATCTTTTCAAATAGTTATGATCTTACCTGAAACAATAAATCGTATTTGTATTGATGATTACGCATATGATCTGCCGGTTGAGCGCATAGCGAAATTTCCATTGTCAAACCGCGACTCTTCCAAATTGCTTACTTATAAAAATGGACAGATTGGGGCTGATACGTTTAATAACCTTGATAGGTATCTTCAAGGTAACAGCCTGTTGGTACTGAATAATACCAGGGTAGTTCATGCAAGGCTTTTTTTTCGCAAGCAAACTGGTGCTTTGATTGAAATTTTTTGTCTTGAACCTGCTCAGGAAAGTCTGGAGATGCAGTTGGCTTTCCAGCAAAAAGGAAGTGTGAGTTGGAAATGTTTGCTGGGTAATGCACGGAGATGGAAAAGCGGTGAACTTCAGGAAAGTTTTAAAAATGAAAATAAAACAATTACGCTGAGATCTTTGAAAATTGGCAGGGTAGATGATGCTTTTGAGATAAAATTTTCGTGGGAACCAAAAGAGCTTAGTTTTGCCGAAGTGCTTGAAGCAGCAGGCAAAATACCGTTACCTCCATACCTGAATCGTGGTGCAGTTGACAGTGATTACGAACAATATCAGACAGTTTTTGCCCTCCACGAAGGCTCAGTTGCCGCTCCCACAGCTGGTTTGCACTTTACACCCAAGCTTCTTGAACGGTTAAATCAGCGAAGCATTTTTCCGGATTATCTTACCCTTCATGTTGGAGCTGGCACTTTCAAACCGGTTGGCAGAGAGGGATTAAAAGCGCACAATATGCATATCGAACAGATAAGCATCTCAAGACATTTAATCGAAAATCTGCTGAAGCATAGCGGTAATGTTATTGCTGTCGGGACAACATCGGTGAGGGCACTGGAAAGTCTTTACTGGTATGGTGTAAAGCTTGAATACAACAAGGACGCGGTTTTCAAAACAGAGCAGTTTGATCCTTATCTTTTAGATCAGCCTAAACTCACTTTAAACCAGGCTTTTCAAAATGTTCTGAAGCGGATGCATCAATCAGCATCTGACTTACTCACCGGCTCAACTCAGCTCATGATTGTCCCTGGTTATGATTATAAAGTCATTAACGGAATGATTACCAATTTTCATCAGCCTCGCTCTACGCTATTATTGTTGATTGCTGCATGGCTGGGTGACAAATGGAAAGAAATCTATGATTTTGCCTTAAAAAATAACTTCCGTTTTCTAAGTTATGGTGATGCGTGTTTGTTTCTAAAATAGAATCTGTCAGATAAAAAGTCTGATGGTTCAACCTGTTTTATAATTCCCCAGTTTATTTGAGATATAGTTTCATCATGTCAGAAATTTTTTCTGAACTTTTTATTTTCCGCTCATCAAGTTGAAGGCGGATTACTATTTTTGCCGCTTATTTCTCAGAAAATGATCGAAGCTGTTGTGAGGGATATTTCCCAAAACCCCTGTTTTACCATAATATTAGGAGTTTTTTTATTTGTACTTATCGTTCAATTGTTCTGGTACTGGCTCATTTTCAGAAAAATTGCATTTGCCCGAAAATCAGGTCAGCATCAGGAGGCAAAATCTGTTTCAGTGGTTGTCGTCTCGTCCAATCAATACAATATGTTGAGAAGCAACCTACCGGAAATTTTAAATCAGGATTATCCTAACTATGAGGTGATCGTTGTCAACGAAATTTCCGACGATGATAGTTGTGAGCTACTCGAACGTTTTTCGGAACAATATGCTCATTTGCGGGTGATTAATATCCAGCAAACATTGAATTGGTTCAAAGGTATCAAGTTTCCGCTTTCAATCGGAATCAAATCAGCAAAGAATGAAATAGTTTTGGTCACCGATATTTTCAGCAGGCCGGTGAGTAACAAATGGATCAACGCTTTTGTGGAGAGTTATGGCAACGATTCGAAAATAGTTCTTGGTTATACTTCTTTTCAAACGCCATCCGGCATTAATTGGTGGTATCGTTTTGCCGGTTTTTATGATGCTCTCAACTGGTTATCACTTGCCAGGTCAGGGCTTCCGGTTACAGGTGCAGGACAGAATTTGTCTTTTACAAGATCATTGTTTTTCGGGCAACATGGTTTTATCAACCACTATAATTTAAATGCAGGTGCAGATGAGCTTTTTGTTAATAAGGCAGCCCGGACGAACAAAGTTGGGGTTCAGATCAGTAAGGAAAGCCGGATGATATGTTTAGAACCTGTGACCTTATCTCAATGGCTTTTGCTTGAAAAGACTAAGCTTGCAATTCGTCGTCGCTTCAGGTTTTTTAGTCAGTTGCTGTTGGCTGTTCATCCTGTTACAGCTGGTTTGTTTTATCTAAGCTTTGTGTGGCTGCTTTCAAAGAATTTTTACCCGGGAATTGTAGCTGCCATTTATGCGTTTCGATTGATAAATCAGCTCATTATATCAAGCTTCGCACAAAAGCAATTATCCGAAAAAAAGCTATGGATGCTCATGCCAGTTTTTGAACCTGTGCTTCTTCTGGTGGATTTTTTCCTCAGAATAAAACTGTTGTTTGAAAAGGAGAAAAAATTTATCTTTCCATGATGCATTATGATTTTGATGAAATAATTCAACGCTCCGATACTGACTGCGTAAAATATGATCTTCGGAAAATTGTTTTCAGGGACGGAGATGTTTTGCCAATGTGGGTAGCTGATATGGATTTCCGGACTCCTGATTTCATAATCAGTGCGCTGAGAAAACGTTTGGAACATGAAATTCTTGGGTATTCATTCAGATCAAAAGGGTTCAGCAGTGCAGTTGTTAATTGGATGAAGTCAAGACATCAGTGGGAAATACGGCCCGATTGGATTAGTTTCAGTCCGGGAGTTGTACCTGCCATCAACATGATCGTTCTGGCATTTTCACAGCCGGGAGATAAGATAATTGTACAGCCGCCCGTGTATTTTCCTTTCTTTTCAGCGATTGAAAATAATGGCAGAACAAGGGTTGACAATCCGTTGAAAATGATAAATGGCAGATTGTGTATGGATTTTGAAGATTTAAGGTCAAAATCCACAGAAGCTAAAATGATTATCATAAGCCATCCTCATAATCCGGGTGGAAGTGTATGGACAGTTGATGAACTTCAACAACTTGCTGCTATTTGTTTGGAAAACAATGTTCTGATGATTTCTGATGAAATCCACTCTGATTTGGTATATTCTCCGCATAAACATATTCCATTGGCTTCGCTATCAGAAGAAATCGCCCGTCATACCATCACTTGCAATGCGCCTTCCAAGACCTTTAATATGGCTGGGCTGGCCACATCCTATCTGATTATTCCGGAAAAAGCCCTACTTGATCGTTACAACCACATGCTCAATGATGAATTACATCTGTCTGGAGGGAATCTTCCAGGCACCGTGGCTCTGGAAGCTGCTTACAACAAAGGATCAGATTGGCTTTCGCAGTTGCTTGGTTATCTGCAGGGAAATATCAGGTTGGTGATGGAATTTTGCAAAAATTATCTTCCGGCTATTATCCCAATAATTCCGGAATCTACTTATATGGTCTGGCTGGATTGTCGAAATCTGGGGTTTACTGATGAAGAACTGAATGAATTCTTCATTCGTAAAGCCAGACTTGGATTAAATGAAGGCAGGCAATTTGGCCCGGGAGGTGAAGGATTTATGCGTATGAACATTGCCTGCCCCAGGTCTGTTGTTTTGGAAGCACTGCAACGGTTGAAGCATGCAATTTGAGTTGCCTTAATTGGATTTTTTTCATACTGCCAGTTTATTACAGCAAAAAGGATTTGAATTTTTGGCATTTTTTTGGTTTTGAAATATTGATTAGTTTTGTTAAATGATTTCAGACCAATGCATTTTATGAGGAAATTCTGCACGCATAGCATCTTTTTTTTAATTCTGTTTTTCCTGACGTTGACTCTTTCAGGTGTGAATCCTCAGATCAATTCGGTAATTCCGGTTAGCACTACTATTCCGGAGTACGAAAAAATCGAGCTTGTTGTTTCAATATCAGCAACATATAGCTCTCCTTATGATTTTGATCAGGTAAATCTTCAATGCACTTTTACTTCACCAACAGGAAAAATTTATGAAGTTGATGGCTTTTATTATCAGCCATTTAACATGCCTGAGCCTGATTATCTGGTTCCTGCCGGGCAACCTGACTGGCGTATTCGTTTTTCACCGAATGAAACAGGGTTGTGGTCTTATATGGTTAAAATTACCGATACACAAGGCAGTGCCAGCTATCCCACGCAGCAGTTTACGTGTGTTGCTTCATCACACAAGGGTTTTATTAAACGTGTAGGAGACCATCTGGTGCATGATAATGGTGAGCGTTTTTTAGGACTGGGAACTAATCTTGCCTGGACTGAATGGGGGTCAGGTTTTACAGTTTATGACGACTGGCTGGTTACCCTGAATAATAATGGAGGTAACTTCGTAAAAATTACAATGGCCCCGTGGATTTTTGGACTTGAATGGGGCTCTGGAACACTTGGAAATTATAACAACCGCCAAAACCGTGCATGGGGTCTCGACTGGATATTTGACAAAATGACTGAGTATGGCATTTATTGCCAATTTCACTTTTTGGTTCATGATGAACTTCGCCCCGACAATAATACCGGATGGAATGAAAACCCCTATAAAAGTGCGAATGGAGGACCGTGTAATAACCCACAGGATTTTTTTACCAATGCTACAGCCAAAAAATTTTATAAACAGAAAATAAGATATTCCATTGCACGGTGGGGCTATTCAAGCTATCTGCATTCCTGGGAAATTATGTCGGAAGCAGACAATACTGGATTTTTTGAAAGCTATTATCCGGATATTTACAATTGGCTGATTGAGACATCTGACTTCATAAAAAACCGGGATGTTTATCAACGTGCCGTTACATCCGGATTTGCCTGGCCGCAAAACGATCCTCTTTACTGGAATAACCCGATGACTGATTTTACCCAGACCCATATTTATGATTTCGTTCCTGACCTTGAAATGAAAGTGTACAATTATTCCAACTATTATCGTGACTTTTATCAAAAACCTACCATAACTGGCGAATTTGCTCTTGGCCATGATCCCGCAGCAATCCTACAGGCTGATCCTGATGGAATTGCCTTTCAT
>RZYY01000299.1 GCA_009930115.1 Sphingobacteriia bacterium
TGCACAACAATTTCGATGTTGTACAAATTAAACCATTCTTCCAATGCTGTATTGTCCAAAATGGACGCTTCTATTAACTTAAAACCGGGATGATGCATTACAGCATTTATATTGGCACGTTTGATTTTTGTATCGTAAAAAGGATCAAAATTATCATAACATACGACTTTGGCACCATTAGCCAACAAACGCTCAACAAGGTGAGAACCAATGAAGCCTGACCCTCCTGTAACTAATATCTGCATATACTTATGTTTAAAGATTTACTGATTGTTTAACGAGATAAAATCTAAAATGCTTTCTGCATAAACAAGCTCCAAATCTGATTTAAATTCGATTATTTCCCAACCCGAGGTAGTGTTGCTAAAATAGAAGGGCGATTTTTCGATGGTAGTTGTACCGAAATTTATAAATTGAAATTCGATAAGGTGGAACCTTACGCCATCAAAACCGATATCCAGCGAAATGTGCGGAACATTAAAGTGTTTGCGGATGGAAAGTGCAAAATCGAGCATACCTGCAGGCAGGTCTTTGCTGAAATGGAATTTCCCACTACCGCTTGCCCTGAAATCGTTATCACGGTTGTCGCGCCGCAGTGCGAAGCATCGCTTGCCATACACGAGTACTTTCCAGTCGTTTTTCAGTCCTTCGATCAGGTTTTGCACCACGAATTTGGACCGGTGGAATGATTCTTTGGTATAGCTGTCGCGGTATTTCACTTTTCTGAGCAGCTCCTTCAGGTCATGCTGTAAACTGTAAGATCTGGAAAATTTTGCAGCCTGGCTTATCAGTTCTTCAGCATTGTCAGCTTTTGCTACTCCCCGGCTCATGGCCCCGGCGTGGGTTTTTACCACAACCGGATATTCCAGTTCACCGGAAGCTTGTTTAAGTTCCTCCAATGTTCCAAATGCACGTGAACGAATGGTTTGAATTTCGGGAAAATTGGTTCTTGCCCTCAACATCTCCATGGCCACCTTGTTGTTATGCGCTTTCAGGAAGGTATATGAAGGGATGGCAACCAAACCTCTTTGTTCCAGATCAAATATGATATCTTCGATGTAGGATTTGTATCTGGCGTCATGATCTTCAGATGAAGTGTAAATAACAAAAGGTTGATCTATTCCCAGGCGCTCAGGGTCAATTTCAGATAATGAAACTATCCTGGCATCAATTCCATTGGCCTTAAAGAAGGAGACAATTTTATTCAAATCCATACCACCCCTGTAAACCGGGCTGTATTGTTTGGAGCCGAAAAAGCCTTTGTAGTCGGTTAGTATCAGGATATTTTTTGTTTGCATACGAGGTTTTAAATCTTAAAGTCTGCTGAAAATGACCTTTTTTGAAGTTTGCAATAATCAATTATTTCGTTGGTGTATTCTCTGAACAAAGGGCCATTGCTCATCTGGTAAAAATTTATCTCATTATTTTTGTTGTTTACTTCGATAAGTTTAATCAAGCCTTCATTGTCAATACAGAAGTCAAAACCAAGCAGCCTATGGTAAACAAATTTTTTTGCAATCGAAATGGCTATTTCATTCATTTCCTGAAACATTGGTATTGGTTCAATACTATTAAAGGTTATGCCATTCACACTGTTAATCCGTTCGCCTTTTTTATTCACAGCAAAACCATTAAGTGTACCACCTGCCCCGATCCCCACTGCAATACCTCCAGATGCCTGGTTGTCAACAATAGCACCGGGTTTACCAATACGTAAAACTGATTGTAAAATAATGATCTCGTTTGTATTCACTGAGCGGTAAGTAAATATTCTGACAGTATTGACAGAACTATCGTTAAAACGCTGAAAGTAAGGCTGCTGGATTATATATTCCTGGACCAGATAATTATCGGCGAAATGGTTATTCAAATAATCCAAAGAAAGAATATTGCTGTTGATATCAGCGTAAATGCCATTTCTCATCACAAACAGTTCCACCTGTCTTCCTCCACCTGAATCGAGGGCTTTTTTCAAAATGATCCTGCTGTTATCAACCTGGGGAAGGTGATCGAAAGCACTTTGGTTATTGATCAGTTTATAGTTTTGGTCGTACAATACACCCTCAATATTTCTTAAATAAACTTTAGGTAACAAGTGTTGTGGAAGCAGATGATGGTAGTTGTTTTTATCGCAGTAAGCCTCACTTAATC
>RZYY01000114.1 GCA_009930115.1 Sphingobacteriia bacterium
TGTTTAATTGATTTAGATTCTTTACAACTTTAGTGTTATTTACGTGAAAAGGAAGCCCAGGTGGAGACACACAAATTGCTTTTCCCCTTGTAAACAATATGTTGAAAATCAAAAGAACCGATTAACGGATCATCACCTTCTGCACGGCATCGGAAGAGCCATTGCAATACCGCACCAGATAAGTTCCGGAAGGAAAACCTGATATATTGATTATCATACTGTTAACATAACACTTGTGGGTAAAGCGCATAACCTCCACCCCATTCGGGTGGATGAGTTGTACTTCGCCTGCTTGCTCCGGCTCGGTAAAAACGAGGGTAAGATAGCCGACGGCAGGGTTAGGATAAACGGAAATTACGCAGGGGGCAACAGGGGCAGCAGGATAGGTTTCAATAAAGGTCTCACCACCTGTATGCGTGATAAAAACAACCCCATTTTGCCCTGCCACAATGCCACTGTTTTCGTTGTAAAAGTGCACAGCAGTAAGTCCGGAAGTCAACCCGATATCCAACGGGAACCAGGTTTCCCCTCCATCGGTAGTCTTCACTACCTTAATCCCGTCACCCACTGCATATCCTGTTGCTGAGGTAGGAAAATGAACCTGTTCTATGGCCATGCTGCCACTAACATTAAGATCTACCTGATACCAGGTATCCCCTCCATCGACAGTTTTTACAATTGCATTATTACCGGCAATAAAGCCCATATTATCATCAAAAAAATAAACTGTACGATACGATTCACCGGTAATGGATGTGACGGGGTTCCAGGAATCTCCTCCATCATCGGAGCGCCATACAGCAGATGGGCTCCCCGCGTTATTGCCGGTTGCAAAAATACGTTGGGCGGTACAATAAGCAGCCGACTGAAAATCAACAGAAAGTGAATTTCCGGCATTTACATCCACCCATGTTTCGCCGGCATCGGTAGTTTTTAAAATATGCCCATTGCAAAGAATTAACCCGTTAAAAAAATCGTAAAAGATAAGGGCATGATGTTCGTACTGACCCCCAAACCCCATAAAAAATTCTTCCCAGGAAGCACCTCCATCCGTCGTCCGGGAAAGCACCTTATCCATATCCGTTGCCAGCATAAATGCAGTATCCGGGGATAAAAAATCCATACAAACCTCCATTTGCCAAAACGAACCCGTCTTAGTCCAGGTTCTGGCGGAATCGACCGATTGATAGAGCCCGTAAGCGGCAACACCGCCATCTCCATCCGAATCGGTATGAAGAAGACACACGCCGGGGTCAAAGAACCAGCTGTTTATACTATTCCCTCGTACCATTCGGGTAAACAAAGGAACCCAGTGTACGCCCCGGTTATCCGACAGATGAATGGCTCCGCGCTCGCCCACAGCGATTACCTTTTGGTTATCGAGTACAACGAATGACTGGCCTTCGAGCCAGCTGACAGAATTCGATGGAGTCACTTCTGTCCAGTGCAATCCGCCATCGGATGTAGAAAAAACAGTAACATTATAGCCATAGCTCGTAGGTAAAACACAAATCCCCTCCATGGAATTAAAAAACAATACCTCATGTTTCATTGGATAGCGCCAGTCCTGAAAAACACAATCCCACGTTGCACCATAATCTTCCGAGCGAAAAATTGCAGCCTGTTGCCGTGACATACACGTGATAAAAGCCGTTGAGTCGTTTAAAAACGTGACGCCCGACTGACTCCCAAGAAAAGAAACGGTATCAGGGAGATGCATTGCATTCCAGGTGTTTCCCCCATCCATCGTGCTGAAAACAGTGTTCGTATCGGCCAGAATAATTCCTGTCTGGCTATTGGCAAAGGCGATATCAGAAAACGACGAACCCGCAACCGGACCGACGGCCTCCCAAAGGACTCCGGCATCGAACGTTTCCAGTAAGAAGCATTGAAAACCTTGTTGAGCAATAGCATAACCATGTTGGGAATCAGCAAATTCCAGGGTCAGAATCACATCACGTGCATCGCTGCTTCCCTGAAAAACGGTATTCCAGGAATAGCCACCATCCCCGGTTTTCAAAATCGCCGAAAAACCACCATAAAGAAAACCGGTATACTGATCCAGGAAAAAAGTCCCATTCCCCGTAAAGGAGAAGTTCATACCGGCAGGATTCCGGATAACCTCCCAGGTCAGTCCCTGATCGTCGGACATAATAAGGGTGGAAGCCTCTCCGGTTGCAATGAGGGTTCTACTTTCCGGAATCACCTCAACGCTTAAAAGATTATACTCCTGAGGCAGAGGAGTAACCCGCTCCCAGCGGCCGCAATTCTGGGCCACAACACCCAGCGCGAAAGCAAACACAACCAACGAGAATGTAAAAATACGGACAACAAAAAATTGCATGGCAAATGGATTAAGTTACGATCAAAATTAAAAAAAAATTTCATTCGAAAGCATTTACTGTATGGCACTGAGAATTTTTGCAACGATTGATTTCAGTTCAACAAATTATTGAAAAAGAACCGATATTCACCGATGACACCTATGTGCTTATCGCTCAATGGATCGGTAGTTTTGGACATTCAACAGTTCAGGCAATGGAAATAGCACAGGTTTTATTTTTTACAACCAGGACTGCGATTGAATAAATAGCATTGCGCCATTGATATTTTAACGACTGGGATTCACAATGACACCTGTGTAAATCCAGCAAAAAGTGCAAGCCGAGCACAGACAGATAACAAAAATATAAATTTCGTAAAAAAATGTGAATAAAATGAAACAATAGCACATTTAAAACATTGGATAAAGCATTTAAAAATCAATAAAAAAAATCTAAATTGAATTCCCAGGTGTTAGTTAAGTAAACGGCTGTTAGACTGGCTGACCGTCAACCCCTCGCACCAATTTGCAGAGTTTAGCAATATCACCTTCCTCTTTTCAATAGAAATCTTCAGGACAGGCTTACGGGTCGTAACGCTTGCAAACCGAATAGTATAACTTGCCATTATGCAACTTATACCCGCTGAAAATAATAGCACACTAATCCTATCTTCAACAAAATTTTATATATTTGATCTTTTCAGTAGCGTACAACCCGTTTGCTTGCATGATGCGCATATTAGCAAACAAAATGCGTATAATGCATCGAGGTTTATGCGATTATGCGCTCGCCTCAAATATGGAAGTTAAACGAACAAAATTTCGCACCCTAATTCTTTATGCAGCCTAAACCCACCATACCGGTAAGCAATCTGAAAATGAAAAATAAATTTTTTATAGCGTTAGCTTTGTTGACCCTACCCATGATCACATTTTCTCAACGAACATTAAGAATCGAAATCGAAGGTTTACGCAATAGTTGTGGGCAAATGCAGTTAGAACTAAAAAACGAAAAAGAAAAACAAATAAAAGTAGTAACCAAGAGCATATCAAATAATATCTGTATTATTTTTATTGAAGACATTAAGTCAGGGAAATATGGGTTTATATTTTTTCATGATGAGAACAATAATGAGAAACTGGATGTTAATGGGCTAGGGATCCCCAAAGAAGGATTTGGATATTCCAATAATCCAAAAAATTATTTTGGTCCGCCATCATTTAATAAAACGATATTTGAACTCACCGATTCGAAAATAGTAAAATGTAAAATAACATATTTTTAAGATAAAATGAATCTTCAAGAACAACAAATACAATCTGAAAAGCCGGAACGAGTTCCTCTTACTATGGACACCATCAAAATGTTGTGGTCACAAACCTATAACCGGGAGGGAAAACCGGATTGGTCACATATTTTTAGGTACTATCATAAAGATATGGTATTTCAGGATACCATTCAGCGAATAGAGGGACTGGATAATTTCATTGCAATGTGTAATAGGCTAACAAAACGAACAAAACAACTCAAAATGGAAATTCTGTCAATGACACAAAACGACAATGTGATTATGTTCGACTGGATAATGACTATGATGTTTAAAAAATATCCCAACACGCCAATGTATGGAGCAACAAAACTGGTGCTATCCGAAGAGGGTCTGATAAAAGAGCAACGCGATTATTACGATTTATGGGGTGATATTTTTAATAATATTCCCCGTTTTGGAAAAATGTACCGCAGATTCCTGATTAGAAAATTTGGTTAACCCCAATTCCATGAGAAGAAAGACAAGACAATACATCAAAGAGTATGCATGGTCGAACATTTTTGCGATGATCAGGAACAATCGCAAAGCCCCTAAATTATGTACATACGGTTTTAAGGATAAATTTGTAGTAATTACAGGCGCCACATCAGGTATTGGCTACATTACAGCCAGAAAGTATGCTTCCCGGGGAGCTACCCTTTTGTTTATCAACAGAAATAAGGAGAAATCCGAAAAACTGTGCAGTGAAATCGAGCATGAATTTGGCGTAAAATGTGATTACCGAATTGCTGATTTAAGTTGCATGACAGATATTTTTCGGGTTGCTGAGCAATTAAGGGCATTTGATTTCCCAATTGACGTAATTATTCATAATGCCGGAGTTTATCTCACGAAACGGGAGTTGACCCCTGAAGGTCTTGAAAAAGTTTTTGTTGTTCATTATCTCTCTTCCTTTATCATTAACTACCTGTTAATGGAGAAACTGAAGGCACAGGAGAAGGCACGCATTATCATGGTTGGTTCGGAGGGGCATCGCTTTGCTGCCTGGGGAATAAGACTTGACGACTTAAACTGGGAAAAGCGCAGATATTCGGGATTAAAAAGCTATGGATCAGCTAAAACGGCGCAACTACTTTCGATGATTCTTTTTGCTGATAAGTTGAAAGATTCGGGAGTAACAATGAACACCATGCACCCGGGGGCAGTAAAAACCAAAACCGGTCAGGAAAATGGTTTTTTTTACCGTTGGTTCAAGCGAAACCTCTTTGACAAAACCCTGAAATCTCCTGAAATATCGGCAGAAGCACTTTATTATTTGGGGGTATCAAAAGAGCTAGATGGTGTTACCGGACAATTCTTTAACCTGACAACGCATGAGGTGCCAGCACCGCCTGCTCTTGACAGGGAGGTTGCCTGTGAACTATGGGATGAAACACTTAAAATGACGGGATTAAAAGATGTTAATACAATCGTATAAAGTATGGTATTGGATCGGGAGAACATTATGACTGAAAATAGATATGATACAATAATTGTAGGAGGAGGAATCGCCGGATTAACTGCAACGGTATATCTTGCGCGTGCGGGCAAAAAAGTGCTGTTAATAGAAAAAAACAGGGAACTTGGTGGACTAGTTAACTCCTTTTCACGCCATGGATTCCATTTTGACGCGGGTGTAAGAGCCTTGGAAAACGCCGGAATAATACTCCCGATGCTCAAGGATTTAAATATTGATTTACAGGTAGTAAAGAGTCCTGTCTCGGTGGGAATAGCGAATGAAATCCTGAATATCGAAAACGTCGAAAGCCTTAATGCATACAGAGATTTACTTAAACGGCTTTATTCTGAAAGTGATCAGGATATCGATGAGGTCATTAAAACCATCCGGAGAATCATGAAATATATGAATGTGCTCTATGGTGTTGAGAATCCGCTCTTTAAAGACCTTAAGCGGGACACCTCATTTATATTCAGGAAACTGCTTCCGTGGCTGCCCAAATTTCTCCTTACCATTGGAAAGGTTAACCGAATGAGATTACCCGTTGAGGAGTACCTTGACGCTGTGGTCAGCAATCAGTCATTAAATGATATTATCACACAGCACTTTTTCAAAAACACACCAACATTTTTTGCCTTAAGCTATTTTTCTCTCTATCTTGACTATTTCTATCCGGTGGGTGGTGTAGGTAAGTTATCGGAGGCTTTAGAGAACAAAATCGTTGAATTTGGGGGCATAATCAGAAAATCTACAACAATTATTCGTGTATATCCTGCAGATAAAACGGTTACTGACGATAAGCAGAGGAGCTATAGCTACAATAACCTGATCTGGGCGGCCGATCTAAAAACCCTATACAAAATTACCGATCCAATAAACCTGACCGATGTAGTCAGGGCAAAATTTGAAGCGGTCAGGAACAAGATAGAAAGCAACAGAGGAAGCGAGTCGGTTTTCAGCCTCTTCCTCGAAGTAGATGAGCCGCTGGAGCACTTCGGGAAGATAGCGAATGGCCACTTTTTTTACACCCCATCGCGGCAGGGACTTGGAAAAACCCACCGGCAAGAACTAGCCAAGTTGATTACAAATTTCAAGAATACTACCAAAGAACAGGTGCTTGATTGGCTCGACAGATTTATCGCGCTAAACACCTTCGAAATATCAATACCGGGTTTAAAGGATAAAGCGTTGGCTCCACCGGGAAAAACCGGGATGATTATCAGCCTGCTGGCAGATTACAATCTGTTCAAAAAGGTTGAGGAGGCAGGATGGCTTGAGGATTTCATTCAGGAGATGGAGGGTAAAATAATAAAGGTCATTTCCGATTCTGTATACCCAATGTTAAAGGAGACGGTAATGAATCACTTCTCATTTTCCCCTTTGATTTATCATCACCGGATTGGTAGTTCCGGAGGTGCAATTGTGGGCTGGGAATTTCAGAAAGAGATGCCTGTGGTAAACAAGATTCAGATTGCTGATCGTTCAGTGCTCACTCCCTTACCCTCTGTTTATCAGGCAGGGCAATGGGCCTACAGTCCGGCAGGCGTACCCATGTCAATACTAACAGGAAAAATGGCTTCAAAAAAGATTTAAAATGAGCTATGATGCCATAGTCGTTGGAGGAGGAATTGCAGGCTTAACTGCTGCCGCCTATATTGCCAGATCAGGGCGATCGGTTAAACTGTTTGAAAAGCAGCCGAAGCCGGGAGGACTGGTACAGACCTTTGCCCGTGACGGTGTTTGGTTCGATACAGGATTACGATCGATCGAAAATTCGGGAATCGTCTTCCCCATGCTGAAACAGTTAGGCCTCGATATCGAATTCAGAAGATCATTCATTTCTATCGGCATCGGAAATAAGGTGATTAAGGTGGTTGACAAGAACAGTATTGCCGATTATGCATCATTTCTAAAATCCCATTATCCTGAAAGTGAAAGGGATGTTTCAATTATCATTAAGGAGATAAAGAAAATAATGGGGTATATGGATGTTCTTTACGGTATCGATAATCCCGCATTAATGGATCTGACCAGAAATCCGAGGTACACCTTCGGAAAGTTACTGCCCTGGCTTTTCCGTTTCCTTTTCACCATGGGCAAAATCAATAAGCTTTATGAACCCGTAGAACAGTACCTTCAACGATTAACAGGCAATCAATCCCTGATTGATATCATTACCCAGCATTTCTTCAGAAATATGCCAACCTCTTTCGCCTTAAGTTATTTCAGCCTCTATCTCGATTACTACTATCCGAAGGGTGGCACGGCAACAGTGGTTAATAGTTTGGCCGAATATATCGGGCAAAAAGGAGGTACATTAAAAATGGACGTCACGATTACCACCCTTAACCCTGAAGAAAAATATATTATCGACAGTAACGGTAATCGTACAGAATACAGGACCTTGATTTGGGCGGGCGACCTTAAACAACTCTACAACTCAATCCCTATCGAACAACTAAAAAACGAAAAGCTGGCAACGACGATTAAGAAAAAACAGACTGAACTCGCGCCATTAAAAGGAGGGGATACCTTGTTCACGCTATACCTTACGGTAGCGGAAGAGAGAGCGTATTTCGAGCGAATCTGTACCGGCCATTTCTTCTACACGCCTGATAAACGGGGGCTCTCAACTGTTTCAAAAAAAGCGATGGAAGATTTCCTGCATTTGCCAGATACTGAATCTGACCCTCCTGAGATGAAGAGAAGAATCAAAGCGTATCTTTTGGAACACTTCAAAATGAACACGTTTGAGATTGCTATTCCGGTGCTGCGCGATGCTGATTTAGCACCAGAGGGAAAGGTTGGAGTAGAGGTAAGTTTGTTTATGGACTATGAACTGGATAAAAAGATAGAGGATTGTGGCTGGACTGAAGAGATGAGAGAATATCGGGAAGTTATCACCATCGACATTCTAAACGATACCCTATTTCCGGGTATCAGGGATAAGGTGACTGACCGGTTCTCATCCTCTCCACTAACCCTTGAAAAATTAACAGGTAACAGTCACGGGGCCATTACCGGCTGGGCATTTACAAATCCTATCCTGCCTGCTGTCAATAAAATGCTTAAGGTCAACGATTCAGTCAAAACCCTATTACCCGATGTTTTTCAGGCAGGTCAATGGACATATAGCCCCTCTGGCTTTCCGATGTCGGTGGTCACCGGCAAGCTTTCAGCAGACAAAGTGATTTCAACGCTTAGAAAAAAAGAAGCTAAACACTAAGTAATCAATGAGCAGCCTAGTATACTACCCAAAGGGTCGACCAAGTATAGCATTCAAGATGATACAGTTCTTTATTGGTGTTTTCGGTATAAAGAGGGCCATGGGAAGGAAAATAGATAAAAATACTTACCACAAAAAGCCCGCAAGCCTACCAAAATCAATAATTAAAAAAAACCATATCGAAGTTGAAATCATCAGGGATCGTAAGGTTTGGACTCTATCTCCCCGGCAAAGTGCAAACAAAAACCTGATCCTTTTCCTTCACGGTGGAGTCTTCTATGCCAATATCACAAAAATACACTGGAGTTTTATCGAGAAGCTTTTAGGCACTACAAATGCAACTTTCGTTATTCCTGATTACCCGCTTGCACCCGAATCAAGCTGTACAGATACTTTTAGTTTTCTTGATACGATCTATAAAAACGTGATCCGCAATAACCCCGGAAAAGAAATTGTTTTTATGGGGGATTCAGCAGGGGGCGGATTAGCCTTAGGCTTTGCAGCTAAAATCAAAAATGAGAACCTTAAGCAGCCTAAACATCTCATCCTGTTTTCTCCATGGCTCGATGTGTCGATGACGAATCCCGATATGGATAATTTCGAGCCAGGCGACAAGATTTTAAATATAAACGGCTTAAAAAAAGCAGGAAAAAACTATGCAGGTGATCTGGAGGTGACAGATTACCGGATAAGTCCGATTTATGGCAATTTATCCAATCTTGGGAAAATATCAATTTTTATAGGCACAAATGAAGTATTTATTGCGGACGCTCGTAAGCTTATGCAATTATTGAAGGAACAAAATATCGAATTGAACTATTTTGAGTATCAGGGAATGTTTCACGATTGGGTCTTATTTTCAAACCTAAGAGAAGCAAAGGATGTGATTAAAAAAGTCGCCAGTTTACTATGAATCAGATACAAAACACTTCCTTACAAGCGAGTAAACGACTGAAAGATATAATTATATTAGAAGATAATTCTAGCTTCAACACACTTGCCATAACCAGTCCACTACACCTTGAATATTCTGATTTCAACCATTTCCGTGCGTGCTGAAGGCAAAAATGCAACGGTTTCGTGGTTAGCTGAATTTCTATCCCTTTTCCAAACATTCGTTTATTATATGAAGTTTTCGTTCCGTGGTAAACCTTTTCTTCTCTTTCATTTGCGCACAAAGTTATAGATTTCTATCTATAATTTTGTCCGAACTTTCATGGGGATGAACTATATCAACTTGAATACAATTCATGCATGGATTGTCATTCAACTATCGCAATGAACAACCTCCCAGGGATTCTGATATTTGCAGGTACATACTACATTGGCTGGACTCCCTTCGCGAAGATCGGTTTTGAAAAAGATAAGGCGAAGGGATTAAAAAACCCGTAAAATGAACTACAGGTTTAAAACTTCTTGTGAACCTTTGGTTTGCTTTGTAGCCTTTGAAACCTTTGGTGTGGGGCGTACTGGAATCGAACCAGTGACCTCTTGCCTGTCAAGCAAGCGTACGACACCATTTAAACATCTAATATACTTTACTTTAAGTCAGTTTAATTTTGCTCAGTGCCTGTATAGTGCCTGAAAACTTAATTTTTCTCAAAATACGATGAGCGGTTATGACTTTTACAAATATAGTGAATAGATAAGTTTTTCCACCGTATTCCGGATACCTAAATTCAACAAATTATTCAGATTGGTAATTTGATGTTTTGTTTACCAGATATGTATTATTACTATCTAGATAAATGAAATAAAAACACCTTAATGTAAATCATCAAAGCAACATCACAAGGAACTCCAGAATAAATTTAAACAGAAGTGCTGGTGGAGTAGCATACAACCAGAGGCATATATTTTTTTCGTATAATATCAATTTTAAAAATATATCGGAGTATATTTAAT
>RZYY01000300.1 GCA_009930115.1 Sphingobacteriia bacterium
TTTTAATCAATTCATTCAAATAAATATTCATATTGGTGTTCTATTTCAGATTTGGTTAACAAAGCTATGTTGTTCATTGTAATGATAATAATTTTTTTTTAATAATCCCGAAGGGATTGAATGTTTATAAAAACCGATCGTAAAAGGAAACATGCGACCCCGACGGGGTCGGATAATTTTCCGGATGTTTTTTCTATAAATATTTGAATCCTTCGGATTCGTTATTCTATCCATTTGAATAAATATTCGTCTTTAAATCCGATGTCAAACTTTTCCAAAAAATCAAAATATTCCTCCCTGAATGTTTGCTTCTTATGATGAACCTTTTGATTCATAATGTATTTTATAACAGAATCAATCTGCGAATGACTGTAAGAAAACGCTCCATACCCTTCCTGCCAATTGAATTTAAACTTTGAAAACTTCTTTTCTTTGATAAAATCGTTTGAAGATTTTTTCACTTCCCTCACCAAATCTGACAAACAACACGATGGCTTCATTCCGATAAAGAAATGAATATGATCGGGCATTCCGTTTATTGCCAGCATTTTTTGTTCTTTATTCCTGACAATGCCTGTGATGTATTTGTACAGCTCATCTTCCCATGACGCCTGAATCATGCTTTCCCTGTTTTGCACCGCAAAAACGATCTGAATATAGATTTGTGAAAAAGTTCCTGCCATAATTAATTCTCTATTTGAATTGCTTTGGTGGTATCGTTTCCTAAAATGTCAATCACTTTTACAAGAACAGTGTATTTACCTTTTGCATCGTACATCTTGCTTGTGGTTAGCTCAAGTTTTTGATTTTGTTTTGTCCGGTAACTCTGCCATTCGTTATGAAAAGTATCATCGTGATAATTCCAATCCACAGCCCAGTAATCAATCCACTGGCTCCAATGTGTGATGTGTTGTCTCACATCTTCAGGAATGTCATCAGGTGGAATAATGAAGTTATCCAGGGTGATGGTTGCTTTTTTCCTTTCAATTTTTGTTTTGACCTTTAATGAAGCCAATTCATAGAATTTGATGTCGCCTTGTTCAACGGCTTTCTTTTCCAAAACTTCTCTTGGAATTTTTTTGAATTTTACATCCACTTTGTTGCTTGCTGCAAACTGCGCTGCGGTTTCGTTCACATCAAAAGCAAAATCCCAACCCAAAAAGTCAATGCCGTTTGTGGTGGTTGATTTTTCCTTGCCTACCAATTTCCAAAATTCGAGAATGGTTGCTTTGATGTCTTCAACGGTTACAGGCGTTTCCACACTGCCAACATGAATCATTCTTCCTGCCTTTGCACCATGTATCCATGTATAACCGTCAAGCGGTTTTGCATGATAGAGTTCGTTGATGAAATGCCTGTATGTTTTTTCCTGTTGCAACCGGTTCTCTGCATTTTCAAATTCTGCGTTTATCCATTGTTGACGTTCATATTTGCCAAGGTTTTGAACAATGAAAGGTTTTACATTTTCAATTCCCAAAAACCGTTTGCGTGCAGTATGTATGGCAAACCTGCCTAAATCGCAGGTAATCCATCTGCGATTCAGTTTCTCTGCAACTGCTGCTGTTGTTCCGCTTCCGCAAAAACAATCAAGAACCAAATCTCCTTCGTTGCTGCTTGCTTTGATAATGCGTTCAAGAAGTGCTTCGGGTTTTTGAGTGTCATAATTCGTTTTTTCTATTGCCACAGGATTGACTGGTGGAATATCATCCCAAACACTATCAACAATATCTCCATCCAAATCATCAAGATAAATTACTCTTGTTCCTCCTTTCGTTGGATTAACATCATCACGGTATAATCGACCATCATTATCTTTTTTCCAACGCTTTAGATATTCTTCTTTGTGAGGTTTAAATTGAGTATGCCATGTATATTTCTGAGATTTTGTCCAAGACATAATCGTATCGTGCTTCATTGGAAATTTCTTTGCAGTTTTCCTTTTAAATGCATAGTAAGTCCATGCAATTTCATTTAAAAAATTTTCGTACCCAAAAATCTCATCCATCACTGATTTAACATAATGCCCAACATGCCAGTCAAGATGCACGTAAATACTTCCGTCATCAGCAAGTAATTCTCGCAGCATCACAGCAGTTTCGTAAAACCACTGCATGTAACTGTCCAG
>RZYY01000115.1 GCA_009930115.1 Sphingobacteriia bacterium
AAAACAGTAGCTACAGGGAAGGCGGCTATCGAAGAAGTTGAACGCAGCCTGCCCGACATTATCCTGATGGATATCATGCTTAAAGGGCAAATGACTGGTATTGAAGCAGCCAGAATTATTTGTCAGAAACATAATGTTCCTGTTATCTATCTCACAGCTAATGCCGATCTGGCCACTATCGAAAAAGCCAAAGTATCATTACCCTATGGGTATATTGTGAAACCATTTACTGACAAAGACCTGCAAACCAATATTGAAATTGCGCGGTTTAAGTTCGAAAATGACCTGAAACACAAAATTGAAAGCGATCAATTCAACAAATTCTTCAAGATGGATGATTCTTCTGGAAATGAGTTGATCGTTGATAGTGATTCCGGACTTGAAAAAGTTAAAACGGAGAATATTTATTACATTGATCAGTCAGGTGGAAATTGTATTGTGCATTTGCAGGATGAAGAACTTCAAATTGGTCTGACAATCAAAGAAGTAGAAAGCCAGCTGGATGAAAAAAAATTTTTGAAAGTCAACAGTGATTGCATTATTAATTTGGACAAGATATTTATTCAAAAACTCCCCGAAATCATTATTGCTGATAAAATGACCGTGATTATAGTGGATGAAGACAAGTTTGAACGTTTACAGGCATTGAGCAACAAATGATAAATCATCAAAACATTTTCACTGGGAAAGAATCCTGTGACCATTCCGCAGAACTTATTTCTCAATATGAAGTTTTTGTTTCTTCATTGTTTCAGAAGAATGGCCCCGATCCTGAAGATGACATACAGATAATAGAAATTATCGGGCAAATTGCCTCCGGTCAGATTGATTATATTCGCCGGCTGATGATGCCCATTCTTAATCCCGAAACTATCATCGGGTTTTCGTACACTAAACCCTTTGGCTACAATGGTGATTTTTTTATTATCGAAAAAATCTATCAGCATTTTGTTAACCCTCATCCTTATTATCGAAAGTGGGATGATTTTTTTCACCGTTTACCGGCTGCTATTGCTGTGGTTAACCGGAAAAAGCTTGCTGTTGAAATACTGACAAAGCTGAGCCGGAAGCGCAGGGAAGAGCAGACCAGTGTATTAATACTTGGCAGCGGGCCGGTAACAGAGGTAAACGAATTTCTGACTGCTGCTCCGAATCCATACATGCATTTTGATCTTGTCGATTTGGATAAACGGGCAATTGCTTATGCAAAATCAAAAAACAGGTTGTTTCTAAACCAGCTGAATTTCATAAATCAAAACGTGATTCGCTATGAGCCTGACAGGCACTTTGACCTGATATGGAGTGCAGGTCTTTTCGATTATTTCAGGGATAAACATTTTGTGTATTTGCTAAAAAAGTTTTATCAGTTAGTAAAGCCCGGCGGTGAAATGATTATCGGAAATTTTAATGTGGAAAATCCTTCGCGCAAAATTATGGAAGTCCTTGGTGACTGGTTTTTGTATCATCGTTCGGCAGATGATCTCCTGTATTTTGCATTGCAATCGGGTATTCCTATTGAAAATATTTCTGTCGTGGCTGAGCCACTTGGGATTAATTTATTTTTAAGATTAACAAAATCAGTGATTTAATTTTTAAAAAAGCTGATTTCGAAATTTTGAACATGAAAGAACGCAAAGACCTAATTAATTATAATCATGTCTTTGCGTTCTTTGACTGATCTTTAAAATGACTTTTAAAACAGCCTGTTCTTATTCCGATGGATGTTTATTTCTTCTTTTTCTTGTCGGATTTTTTATCTTTTTTTGAGGATTTAGCTGCTTTCTTTGCCAGTTTTTCTTTAATAACTGCCTGAGCTGCAGCTACACGAGCTATAGGAACCCTGAAAGGCGAGCAACTGACATAGTTAAACCCAAGGGTATGGCAAAATTCAACAGATGATGGTTCACCTCCGTGTTCACCGCAGATACCGATTTTGATATTCTTGCGTGTTTTCCGGCCTTTTTTAACGGCGACCTTCATTAATTGTCCTACGCCTTCCTGGTCGAGAACTTCAAAAGGATCGTTTTTAAGAATACCTTTTTCGAGATAAATCTTCAGGAATTTTCCGGCATCATCTCTCGAATAGCCGAATGTCATCTGAGTGAGGTCGTTGGTGCCGAAAGAGAAAAACTCTGCTGATTTGGCAATTTCATCAGCCATTACTGTAGCGCGGGGCACTTCAATCATGGTTCCCACCATATAATCGATCCTGTCATTGCGTTCAGCAAATACTTTTTCAACGGTTTTACGGACAATATCTTCCTGCATTTTCATTTCTTTAAGGTCGCCGGTGAGCGGGATCATAATCTCGGGTTTGGCAACGATACCGCGTTGTTTGAGATTCAGGGCAGCTTCGATGATGGCTCTGGCCTGCATTTCCGAAATTTCAGGATAGGTATTGCCAAGACGGCAACCGCGGTGACCAAGCATTGGATTGAATTCGCTCAGAGAATCAACTTTGGCTTTGATAACGCTAAGGTCAACACCCATGACTTTTGCCATTTCTTTTTGGCCTTTTTCGTCATGAGGTACAAACTCATGCAACGGTGGATCAAGCAGACGAACGGTTACCGGAAGATCGTGCATAGCTTCGAAGATTCCTTCAAAATCCTGACGTTGAATGGGTAAAAGTTTTTCAAGAGCAATTTTTCTGCCTTTTTCATTTTCGGCAAGAATCATTTCGCGCATGGCAAGAATGCGGTCACCTTCGAAGAACATGTGTTCGGTACGGCAAAGGCCAATTCCTTGTGCTCCAAAATGACGTGCTTTGACTGAATCTTTTGGTGTGTCAGCATTGGTGCGAACCAGCATGGTTGATATTGAATCGGCAAGTTCCATCAATTCGTTGAAATCACCGCTAAGTTCAGGGTCCATTGTGCTTATTTTGCCTTCGTAAACTTCTCCGGTTGATCCGTTCAGCGAAATCCAGTCTCCTTCTTTCAGTGATGTGCCATCTGAATCCAGTGTTCTGTTTTTATAGTTAATTTTTATTCCACCTGCACCTGATACACAGCATTTGCCCATTCCGCGGGCAACAACCGCTGCATGTGAGGTCATTCCACCACGGGCGGTGAGAATTCCTTCGGCAGCGTCCATACCGCCAAGATCTTCGGGTGAAGTTTCAATGCGAACAAGAATTACTTTTTTACCTTCATTAGCCCATGACTGAGCTTCTTCAGCATTAAAAACGATTTGGCCGGTGGCAGCACCAGGTGATGCAGGTAAACCTTTGGCAATCACTTTCCCTTTTTTCAGGGTTGATTTGTCAAAAACAGGATGGAGCAATTCATTCAGTTTATTTGGCTCAATTTTCATTAAAGCCTCTTTTTTGCTGATTTTCTTTTCACGGTATAGGTCCATGGCAATTTTGACCATGGCCGTTCCTGTGCGTTTTCCGTTGCGCGTTTGCAAAAGCCAGAGTTTTCCTTCCTGAATGGTAAACTCTAAATCCTGCATGTCATGGTAATGGTTTTCGAGTTTACGCTGGATTTTGTGTAATTCTTTGTAGGCTTCCGGCATAAGTTCCTCAAGAGATGGAAACTCTTGTGCACGCATTTCTTCAGAAATTCCTTGTAATTTAGCCCATCTCAGCGATCCTTCATGGGTAATCTGCTGCGGTGTTCTGATACCAGCAACAACATCTTCACCCTGAGCATTTACAAGATATTCACCATTAAATAAATTTTCACCGGTGGCCGAATCTCTGGTAAAAGCCACACCGGTTGCTGAATTATTGCCCATGTTTCCAAATACCATTGCCTGTACATTCACGGCAGTACCCCACTCGGCAGGTATGTTGTTCAGCTTGCGGTAGGTAATTGCACGTTCGTTCATCCAACTGTTGAAAACAGCCATGATGGCACTCCAGAGTTGTTCCCACGGATCGATGGGGAAATCTTTTCCTGTTTTTTCTTTTATGGCAGTTTTAAACCTGGCTACAAGTTCTTTAAGATCATCGGTATTGAGATCTGTATCCTTTTCCACCTGCCGTTCTTCTTTAAGCTGATGAATGATAACCTCGAACGGGTCTTCTTCATCTTTCGATTCAGGTTTTAAGCCCATTACCACATCGCCAAACATCTGTACGAAACGTCTGTAAGAATCCCAGGCAAAACGATCGTTTTCGGTTTTGCGAGCCAATCCTTCCACGGCCTCATCATTCAGTCCCAAATTCAGCACAGTATCCATCATCCCGGGCATTGATGCCCTTGCTCCTGAACGAACGGAGAGCAGACAGGGATTTTCGGCGTCGCCAAACTTGGTGCCCATGATCTTCTCTACATTTTTAACAGCTTTTTTGACATCATCACCGATTATTTTTTCAATATAATCACGGCCTTTTTCATTATAAATGGTACAAACTTCAGTAGTCACGGTAAATCCCGGAGGAACTGGAACACCGATAAGGTTCATCTCAGCCAGATTGGCACCTTTTCCTCCTAACAGGTTTTTCATGGTTGCATCACCTTCGGCTTTTCCATTGCCAAACAGGTAAACATATTTTTGCTTATTCTTACCCATAGTTTTTTTTAAATTTAAATTAAGTTACTTATTTACTGATAATTAAATCAATAGAAAAAAATTTGTGCAAAGGTACAAAATCCCTGTCATATGATTGAATGAAAAAGTATTATTATTGTATATCGTTTGCCGCAAATCTTTTCACCGTAAAACCCTGAAAAGTGCTAAAATAGTGGCAAAGAATGAAAATAAATGTTTTGATGATATGAAACTTCCTTTATCATTTCACTTCTTACTAATTCTTACAATATTTCTTCTGGCGGGATGTCTGGGCATTTTTAGTCTTTCCGGCAGTGATCGTTCTTTTCGACCTCAAAATCACGGGAGGTGGAAAGCATTGGGACCTGCAGGCATGCCAAATCTGATTTCCAAAGCAAACACATACGGCGTAGGTCAGGCCAATCGTCTTGCTTTTGATCCTTTTTATGACGGGGAAAAAAATCAGACTGTTTATGCATGTTCTTCTTTTGGCGGACTTTGGCGAAGCGAAAATGACGGGTTGAACTGGTACAATGTAAATACTGATTTTCTTCCTTCAGTTTCTGTTGCTGATGTTTGTATAAATCCCTTTGACCCGGAAATGATTTTTATCGGAACGGGATATGCAGATGGAGGGATATCGGATACCCGCGGCCCAAACTGGTCACAGATCAATCCGATTCCTACTTCCGGGATTTTTCGCAGTAATAACTGGGGCGAAACCTGGCAGGATATCTCTCAAGGTTTTATCGGTGAGTTTGATTTCAGCGGAATGCCGCGCAAAATAATTGTCAATCCGCTAAATCCTGACCAGCTGTTTATTGCAAGTACAAAAGGACTTTTTCGAACTGAAAATGCCACCGGTGCTCAGGTTATATGGGAAAACGTTTTCAAAGGTTTTTTACCCGGCGAGGAAGATTTCAGAAGTGTGGTTTTTAAACCTGATGATGCTAATGTGATTTATGCCGGAAGTAAAGATATTTTTAAGTCAGAAGATGGTGGTGAAAACTGGGAACGGTTAACCGGAGCTGGTTTAGGACTGGATTTAAGAAATGTTGCAGATACTTTTGCCATCGATCGGATTAATCTCGCAGTGACACCTGCGGCCCCCAATCGGCTTTATGCCTATATTATGGGAGACAAAATTTCAAATCATAAGCGTTTTAAAGGTGCTTACATTGTTCTTTACGAGGACAATAAATGGCGAATTATTGACACACGCTGGTCAGCAGGATCAACCTATTTTGCCTTGCAATGGATTGCTCTTGCCGTGTCGCCGGTTGATGCTGACATGGTTTATTATGGCAATTCGCGGGTTATCGGCACCGAAAACCTTGACAGTATTCCGTTTGGTCTTCGGTCATCCTATTGTGGTAACGGGTTTCATGCTGATGTGCATGACCTTGTTTTTCAGCCCAATGTGGAAACCCCAAAATTATTCTGTGGCAATCATGGCGGAATTAGTGTCAAATCTTTTCCTAATCCCGGTCAGGGAGGATGGGAATACCGCAATGAGGGATACAACACAGCTATCATCTGGAGTTTTGATGATTCGTCTGTAGATGAAAATGTGGCTGTAATTGCTACTCAGGATAATGGTACGATGCTTCTGTTTGACACATTGGGATACGATTGGCACTTTATCGGAGCCGGTGATGGCTACACCGGACGCATTGACCAACAACAGCCACATTTGGTTTATTTTTCGAATGATGATCGTTCGCTCAATCAGTTTGATCTGAATACTTTCAGAATAAATACCCAAACCGGTAAGCTCCCTTTCGATCCAAAAACCAAAAAAGATATGGCCATTACAGTAAAAACCTTCCCGCTGCTTAATCATCCTGTAACAGGAGAACCATGGTTTGGTTTTTCAGAACTTTTTACCAAAGAAATTGCTTTTCCACAACACATTACACCAAGAGAAGAAGTCTGGACAAGACAATCTGACCTTTATCTGTCGGTACCTGAAGCGTGGCGTCGTCAGATCACAGAAATTTCTATCTGCAGGGCCAGTCCGGAAGTGATATTTGTTGTAACTGCCGGGCAGCAAAATCCACCGGAAATGGACTGGCAGTTAAAATCAGGATTCTACAAATCAATAAATGGCGGGATTAATGGTGAAGATCAGGAAATAATCCATTTTACACCATTTGACTATCCCGGAAAAAACCACGATAACGATACTTTAGCCATAATTACAGGTGTGCTGGTACATCCCCACAACCCCGAAAAAGTATGGCTCACTTACACGGGTATTCCGCGAGAATATAGAATCTGGGAATCCAATGATGGTGGTAAAACCTGGCAAAATGCAGATCCTGAGGGTATTTTCGCTAACAATCCGGTCAACGCAATCGCTTATCTTGATGGCTATGATGACCGGCTTTATCTTGGGACTGATAAAGGACTGTACACCAAAACGAATACAACAGACTGGGAGCACATCACTGATTTTCCCAACGTCAGGATAAATGAAATAAAAATCAACAAACAGTTTAACAGGATTCGTCTGGCTACCTTTGGCAGAGGCTTATGGGAAGGACCGATTATGGATGAATAAAGCAAAAGTATTCGATACCCTCAGGATTTTGCTATGAGATATTTCCTACTTTTGTGAAATCATAAACAAATGTATTTTCAACAAAGAAATTTACGTTTACCTCTGTAATCCATAACTTTCAATCAGAATACACTCAATCATGGGAATAAAAAAACTTAGCAACATATTCAGGCCGCAACGCATAGCACTGATAGGTGTGCCGGCCAATCCTGATACCGTTGGTGGCATAACCTTACGTAACCTGGTAGGTGGAGGGTTTCGCGGTGTTGTGTATCCGGTTAATCCCAAATACGAAGCAGTTATGGGAATTCCTTGCTTCCCCAGCGTAAAGAATCTGCCCAGAACACCGGATCTTGCTGTTATTACCACCAATGCTGCTGCTGTTCCGCAGATTGTTGAAGAATGTGGTGAAGTTGGGATCAAAGGCTTGATTATAATGTCAGCCGGTTTCAAAGAAATTGGTCCTGAAGGCAAAAAACTCGAAGATCAGGTAAAACAGATCGTTGATAAATACGATATGCGGGTAATAGGCCCCAATTGCCTTGGCGTTATTGTTCCGGGTCAGAGGCTGAACATTAGTTTTGCAACCGGTCTGCCCAAGCAGGGACAGGTGGCTTTCATCTCTCAGTCGGGAGCTTTGTGTACCTCAGTGCTTGATTGGGCTATTGGTGAAAATATTGGTTTTTCCTACTTTGTTTCTATAGGCAACACGATGGATGTTGGTTTTGGCGACCTCATTGATTTTCTTGGTCAGGATCCCCAAACCAAATCCATTGTTCTCTATGTTGAGTCCATCTCTTTTGCGCATGAGTTTATGACTGCTGCGCGCGCTTTTGCCCGAAAGAAACCTATTATTGTGTACAAAGCCGGTCGCTTTCCGGAAAGTGCTGTTGTAGCAGCATCGCACACAGGTGCACTTGCTTCGGAAGACGCTATTTATGATGCAGTTTTTAGAAGAGCAGGAGTGGCCCGTGTGAACAATATGGGTAATCTTTTTGATTTTACTGACCTTATTGGAGGCAAACGTATCCCAAAAGGATCAAACCTTGGAATCGTAACCAATGCAGGTGGTCCAGGCGTAATTGCCACTGATGCCCTGATTTTTCACGGCGGAAAATTATGCAAATTGTCGCCCGAATCCATTGCAAAACTCGATAAAATACTCCCACCGTACTGGTCGCACATCAATCCGGTAGATATCATGGGAGATGCAAATCCCGACCGTCTGGCAGCCGCCACGGAAATAGTAATGAATGATCCGATGGTTGATGCTGTTATGGTTATTCTTACTCCGCAGGCCATGGCCAGACCCACTGAGTCTGCCAAAAGAATCATCAAATTGTCGGAAGGCTATTCAAAACCCATCATGGCTGTCTGGCTTGGAGGTAAGACAATGGTAGAAGCAATGGAATTGTTTAATAATTCCGGAATTCCGGCTTACAAAACTCCCGATCAGGCAGTCCGGGCTTTTATGACAATGGTGGATTATTCCCGTAATCTCGAATCACTTTTTGAAACGCCAAAAGAAGTACCTGTTTCATTCAGGTATGACCGGCAGGCCTTAAGAGAACGGTTTGTCAATGAAGTATTTCCAAAGCAAAAGGTTCTGTCAATGCGGGATTCAAAACAACTGATCAATTCCTATGGAATAAAGTCAACAACTCCTTTGTTGGCTGCCAGTGAAGAAGAAGTTGTTAAACTGGCCGGTGATATTGGTTACCCGGTTGTGTTGAAAGTTGAATCACCCGACATTCTGCATAAATCGGATGTAGGTGGCGTTGCGCTGGACATCGAGAACGAAGAACTTTTACGCGCCGCTTATCATCTTATGCACGACCGTGTCAGGAAAAATGTGCCTGATGCTAAAATTGACGGCTGTACCGTTCAGGAAATGATCGACATTCGCGACTCGGTGGAAATGATTCTGGGAATTAAAAAAGACCCTGTCTTTGGAACAGTTATTATGATCGGAATGGGAGGTACGGAAGCTGAATTGATTAAAGATATGCGACTGGAATTTCCTCCACTCAACGAGAGACTTGCCAGCCGAATGCTTGAATCGCTCAAAATTTTTCCTTTGCTGAAAGGTTATCGCGGACGATCAGCTAAAAATATAAATAAGCTTATTGAAGTTATGATCCGGCTTTCTTATCTCGCAGCCGATTATCCCGAAATAGAAGCATTAGATATCAATCCTATCATTATAACAAAGGATGATGTTGTTGCTCTTGATGCACGTGTGGTTATCGATGAAGAAACACTGAAGAATCCGGTTCCGCAATATTCTCACCTGTTGTTGCGCCCTTATCCTGAAAGATACATCAAAACAGTCCGTCTTGCTGACGGTACTGAAACATTGCTTCGTCCTATCAAACCAGAAGATGAACCACTCTGGCTTGAAATGCTGGGTAGTTGCTCAAAAGAAGCTATATATTCAAGATTCAGATACAATTTTCATTTCGATTCCCATGAAGTGGCCACTCAGTTTTGCTATATTGATTACGCACGTGAACTTGGAATTGTAGCTGAAATTGAAGAAAACGGAAGAAAAAAGCTTATCGGTGTTGGTCGTCTGATTGCTGATCCGGACCTGGAAAATGTGGAATATGCTATTCTGATCACTGATGCCTGGCAACGTAAAGACCTGGGGAAAATTCTGACACAATATTGCACTGAAATTGCCAGAGTAAATAATTTCAAACACATTTTTGCTGAAACTACCAAGGACAACAAACCAATGATTTCGGTATTCAAAAAGCTGGGGTTTGAAGTTTCTTTTAATCAGGATACCACTGTTTCAGTCAGTAAGTACCTTTAATTCATTTTTAATCAGGTTTAGCCAAAAGCAAAAGCAGATTAATCTTTTTAATGCTGCTAATTGGCCAAAGACAAAAAGGAATCAAATGAAAATCATTGGTTTGTGGATAAACCTGAAAAGAATCACATAATGTCGGATGAGTAGCCCCTATGTTTGCAATTTGAAAAGATCCGGGAGTAAGCAATAACTTAGCCCCCGGAAACTTTAAAATTAAAATAACATGGGCAAAATTAATCAAAT
>RZYY01000301.1 GCA_009930115.1 Sphingobacteriia bacterium
TTCAGTTTTTCTTTTCTCTTGGCTCTTTTGTTTTTTTCTACTTGTCTTTTGTTGAATGATGCTGAATTTGCCATTTATATTATTTAATACCTATTAATTACCATCGGATACAATGCCGGGATACGGCAGCTCAATGCTATAGCGGGAACTTATTTTGTAGTGCTTAACAGAAAGTGAGGGAGGAATAGCAGAGCAGAACCGACACGATATGTTTGATCCTGCAAAGATAATAAAAAAACGGGATCCTGCAGGTACTGTATTCCGGCTTGTGATTTTTACGTAACTTTATTTCGAAAAAAAATTCACAGTATGGAATCGTTGGATAAATTTTCTGAATTCGTCATTTTTCGTATAGGGGATTTTGCTTTTACAGCCGGAAAGGTGATTACGGTTGCCTTAACTTTGTTGATCACCATACTTGTTGTATGGCTTATCAAATTGTTAATGATCCGAAAACGATCCCCTTCCAAGTTCGACAGGGGGAATATTTATGCCCTTTTTCAGATCATTAAGTACGTGATATGGATCATTTCCATTTTACTTATCCTGGAAACTCTGGGATTGAAACTCAATGCCCTGCTGGCAGGTTCTGCCGCACTTCTGGTGGGTATCGGCCTGGGTTTGCAAAATACCTTTATCAATTTTATTGCAGGGATTATATTGCTTTTTGAAGGATCAATAAAAGTGGGCGATATTCTGGAAGTTGACGGTCAGGTAGTAAGAATTCTGAAGATTGGCTTGAGAACTTCCAAAGCCATAAACCGGGACGATATCGTAATCATTTTGCCAAATTCACTGATGACTTCCAACAAGGTGATCAACTGGAGTCACCAGGAAAAGAAAACCCGGTTCCGGATCAAGGTCGGCGTTGCCTACGGAAGTGATGTTAACCTGGTAATCAAGATTTTAAAAGAAAGTGCCCTGGAGCATCCCGAGATTACACACAGGGAATCCATCCTGGCTCGTTTTATTGATTTCGGAAATTCTTCCCTGGATTTTGAATTGTTGTTCTTCAGCGACAACGTCTTTAGGATAGAGAATGTCAAATCGGATATCCGGCGGATCATTAACAGGAAATTTATTGAAAATAATGTTACCATCCCGTTCCCGCAGGTAGATCTGCATTTCAGATCCGATGATACAGGCTTTTTTGAAAAAACAAAACATGTGACATGAAAAACAAAAAAGATGAGCAGAAATCAATATTCCTCAACACCGAGGAAAGACTTACAATAGCCCTGGAAGCAGGGGACATGGCCTGGTGGGAAATGGAACTGCCATCGGGAAAAATCGTTTTCAATCACAACAAAACACGTATGTTGGGATTGAAAGGTGAAGATTTCAAACATTTTCAGGATTTCATGAATCGGGTGCACCCTGATGATTGTGAAACAGCCATGAAGGCCATGCGTGACCACTTATCGGGCAAGGAAGCCATGTATGAATGCGAATACCGGATAAAAAACGTCAAGGGAGATTATCAATGGTTTCATGATGCGGGAAAGATCGTTTTTCGGGAAGGCGGGAAAATTCTGGTTGCCGGTATCGTAACCGAAATTTCGGAAAGAAAGCGCATTGAAACGCAAATCAAAGAGGCAAGGCTGCAAGCCGAGTTGGCCAATCAATACAAGAACCAGTTCCTGGCCAACGTAAGTCACGAGATTCGTACTCCCGTGAGCGGTATGGTAGGTTTTGCATCGCTTTTGCGCAGTGAAGAACTGGACTCTGAAACCAAAAAGCTGTACATAGATATCATAGAAAGCAGCTCAAAGCAATTATTGAATTTGGTAAACGACATTATTGACATATCCAGAATCGAGGCAGGCGAGTTGAAGATCAGCAAAGCCCCTTGTGAGTTACACAAAATCCTGAAAGAAACGGAAACCCTGTTTGAACAGTTGAAACATGCCCGGGGAAAAGAAAACCTTAGCATACAACTTACCCTCCCTGACCGGGACAAAGAACTGTTCATCCTTACAGATCCTGACAGGTTGAAACAAATTCTGATCAACCTGATTGGGAACGCATTAAAATTTACGGAAGCAGGAGGGGTTGATTTTGGGTACAAACTTGAAAATGACCGATTAAAATTCTATGTTTCCGATACC
>RZYY01000116.1 GCA_009930115.1 Sphingobacteriia bacterium
GACAGAGTAATTTTTAACTGCTCATTAAACCGTATCTTATTTTCCACTTTTGCTGAGCCTGGATGCGGAATGCCGGTCAGGATTGTCCATCCATTTTGTTATCAGGTACAAGCCGGTATTTTTCAAATAAGATAATTCGGATTGGAAAAATGTAAGGGTTTTAGTTAATCACCTCATTGTGGCAGGGAAATGTTTACTTTAAATTGGGTAAAAAAATTACTCATTACCTTCAATTATTACACTCAATTCCAGCCATTTGTCCGTTTTTTCATCAATCAGCCGGATAAGTTCCCCGACTTTTACCGACCAGGAGCGGTAATCATCAGGTGATCCATTCCCGTTATTCATCATTTCGATCAGTGCTGATTTTTCGTCCTCAAGTTGTTGAATTTCGCCGATAAGGGACTCATATTCCTTTAATTGTTTATAGGTAGGTTTGCCTGATATTTTTTCTTTTTTATATGATTTTTCAGGTGTTTTTTGTCGGTCTGATTTTGTTTTTTTCTCCTCAAGTCGCTGTAGCCGGCTGTATTCAGAATAATTTCCATAGTAATCCTTAATCTTTCCGTTTCCCTGAAATGAAAACACATGGTCAACAACCCTGTCCATAAAATAGCGATCGTGTGAGACAATCATCAGACATCCTTCGTAATTCAAAAGGAATTCTTCGAGTTTATTGAGGGTTTCGATATCGAGGTCATTGGTTGGTTCGTCAAGAATGAGGAAATTTGGATTTTGCAGCAAAACAGTCAGCAGATAAAGCTTCCGTTTTTCGCCTCCGCTGAGTTTTGAAAAATAGTTATAGTGTATGTCGGTATGGAAGTTGAAATAACTGAGGAATTGCACCGGGGTCATGCTTCCTTTTTTTATTTCGATTTGTTCGGCAATTTCTCTGATGATATCAATGATACGTTTGTCTTCACTAATGGGTAAACCTTCCTGTTGAAAATAACCAAACCCGACTGTTTGACCTTTTACCACTTTTCCTTTATCGGGTTTTATTTCTCCCATTAATATGCGGAGCAGGGTTGATTTTCCGCTTCCGTTTTTGCCAACTACACCAATTCTGTCGCCCCGGTTGAAGGTGTAAGTAAAATCTTCGAGGATTTTTTGAGTGCCGAATTTTTTTGAGATATAATTGAGTTCAAGGATTTTGCCCCCAAGACGTTGCATTTTTACGTTAAAGTCTCTGGTTTCAGTTTCGGCTTTTTGCTTTGCTTTTTCTTCGAGAGCATAAAAAGATTCTTCACGTGCTTTTGGTTTTGTTGCCCGGGCCTGAGGTTGCCGGCGCATCCATTCCAGTTCTGAATTGTAAAGCGAGCGTACTTTTTCAAAGCCTGATTTTTCCACTGCGAGACGTTCGGCTTTTTTTTCGAGAAAATAGGCATAGTTACCCTTATAGCGGTAAATTGTCTGGTTGTCGAGTTCGATGATGACGTTGCAGACTTTATCGAGGAAATAGCGATCGTGGGTTACTACAAATATGGTGAGATTCTGACGGTCAAGATAGTTTTCCAGCCACTCAATCATAGTTATATCAAGATGATTGGTAGGTTCATCCAGGATGATAAAGTTTGCTTCTTCAATAAGTGATTTCGACAGTGCCACTTTTTTGCGCATACCACCCGAAAGTTCACCAATCAATTGATTAAGGTCGGTGATGTCAAATTTCCCGAGAATTTCCCTGATTTTGGATTCAAAACCCCAGGCCTGCAATTCATCCATGCGGGCAACAACCTGATTGAGATGCTCTTTGTCTGGCAATGGAGTATTTAACAGTTCTTCATATTGTTTTAATAGCTTAACCAGATCATTTTCAGAGCTAAACAAATAGTCAATGATTGACTGCTGATTGTCCATTTGCGGATTCTGCGGCAGGTAAGAAACTCTGACATCATTGCCCATGGTTACGCGTCCTGAATCAGCGTCTTCCTCTCCGGCAAGAATTTTTATGAGTGTGCTTTTTCCGGCCCCGTTGCGGGCAATTAATGCTACTTTCTGACCAGCTTCGATACCGAACGACAGATTTTCGAACAGTAATTTTTCGCCAAATGATTTTGTAAGGTTTTCGACTGTGAGTAAATTCATCCGGTGCTGATTTTGCGGATTAATTTTTTGCAAAGGTAATTCAAACAACCGGATCAATTATGTCGGGGTTTGCTGAGTGGAGAAAGACAAAAGGAATCTTTGGTTTTCAGAAGAAATTAATATGTCTGAACTACAACCTGCTTTTTAAAATTTCCCTGACTTTTTCAGGGGTTACTGTTTTCCTTTCCCCAAGAGCGGTAAAACCGTTTTTTATGAGGTTTTCAGCTACTTTTTCGATAACCAGTTCATTTAATTGATAATCTGAAAGATGTGTGGGTACATCAAGGTTTTCAAAAAAATTTTCGGTGTTGCTTATTGCTTTTTCAATTATTTCCTCATCGGTACCGTTGTTGATATCCCAAACTCTTTCAGCAAATTGCAGGAGTTTTGCTTTCTTTTCCTGTTGCATGACACGCATCATTCCCGGCCAGACTATGGCGAGTGTTCGTGCATGGTCAATCCCGCAGAGTGCTGTCAGTTCATGTCCTATGGAATGTGTAGCCCAGTCGGTAATGACGCCTGCGGAAATTAGTCCGTTAAGCGCCATGGTGGCACTCCACATGATATTTTTTGCAGCATCTATGTTGTCAGGATTATCAAGGTAGGATCTGCCTTCAGCAATGAGGGTTTTGAGAATGGATTCAGCAAAACGATCCTGCAACGGTGCATCCTGAGGAAAGGTCAGATACTGTTCGGTAACATGAACGAAAGCGTCAACAACGCCGTTTCCTCTCTGACGCCGTGACAATGAGCGTGTGAATGCAGGGTCGAGTACCGAAAATCGCGGGTTTGTTAATGGTGGTGCACCAAACGAAAGCTTTTGTCCCGTCTCCTTTCTGGATATTACTGCAAATCCGTTCATTTCGCTTCCGGTGGCTGGTAAGGTAATAACAGCACCAAAAGGAATGACTTTACTGACTTTGCTGCCTTTTTCGGGAATATCCCAGGGCTCACCTTTAAATGAAGCTGCAGCTGCTATGAATTTAGTACCGTCAAGAACCGATCCTCCACCAACAGCAAGCAAAAAGTCAATATTTTCTTTTTTACACAGGCCAACTGCTTTCATAAGTGTTGTGTACTGCGGATTGGGCTCGATACCGCCAAATTCAAGGACATTGAAATGCTCAAGGGACTTCATGACCTGATTGTAGATTCCGTTTTGCTTGATCGAACCACCGCCATACGTCAATAAGATTCTGGCGTTTTGTGGAATTTCCCCGGAAATTTTTGAAATGGAGTTTTCGCCGAAAATAATTTTTGTTGGATTAAAAAATGTGAAGTTATTCATGGATTATCAATGATTTAATGGATTTTAATGAGTTCAATGGTATAAATAACGGTTGAGCCTGCAGGCACCAGATCAAGGTAGTTCCGGTCTCCATAAGCCAGTTGGGGAGGTATGTAAAACTCGTAAATCCCCCCTGTTTGCATAAGCCTAATCCCTTCTGTCAGCCCTTTCACCATTTTATTCAGGGTGATTCCAACCGGACCTTCATCATAGGACATGTCAAAAGTGGTTTTGTCGATGTACATTGCACGATAGTGAATCGTGATGCTATCGGTCGGTGCTGGATATTTGCCCGATCCTAATTTAAGGATCCTGTACTGCAAACCACTTGGTAATTCATTTACGCCATCCTGCAGTTTATTGGTATCAAGAAACCGTTTTCCATTTTCCTTGTTTTTGGCAAGCATTTCCTGAAAGCGCTGATTTTCTTTTATTTCCAATTCTTTGTTGAATTCGGAGATCAATTTGTTTTGCAACGAGTCGCTGATACGACTGCTGTCATTTTTCAATGCATCAATAATCCCTTTTGAAACAAGTAGCGGACTTGCCTTGATTTCCTGTTGCCGAATACCCTTACCATAATCGTAACCAATAATATAGCTGATGCTGTCCATCCTGGTTTGAAATTCAATACTATCATTTTGCTCTTTTGCAGAGTGACAGGAATTTAACAGAAACAATAACGGCAGAAAGGCAAAACAAAACTTCATTTTTTTACTCATTCAGGTTTGTTATTCAACGTTAATAATCACTATTGGTTCAGTGAAACGAATAAAAATTTTGGGATAATTTTCAATTTTTCCAGTAGCCCCTGGAAGTGTTTACAGAGTTTCCTTATTTTTTATTACTATTCGCGTTTCGGTTGAATCTGTTGATAAAGGGGAGACAATAAGAATGTCGTTTTCGTTTAATCCACCGGTAATTTCTACTTCTTTTTCGTTAATGAAACCAGCAGAAACAGCTTTCTTTTCGGCAAACCAGTTATTTCCTTTTCTGACTGCAACAAAAACGAAATCCATATTGTTTTCACGACTTAAAGCACTGATCGGGATAAGCACAGCATCACGGGGTTTGTTTTTTTTTAGCGTAATCAGAGCAGTCATACCTGGTTTGATTGCTGGATTTGCAGGGATCAGGATTTCAACGTCAAATGTTTTAGCAATTGGGTCAATGATTGGCGAGATGTTACTGATTGGTTCGTAAAGCAGAATGTTGGTATGTGAAATCTCAATTTTGGCTGTATCTCCCTGGTGGAAAATATTTACCAGATTTTCTGACAATTCTGTTCGAATCTTAACAGCTGAAAAATTAATGATCCGGATGGTGGGTGTTCCGGGTTCAACATGCTGTCCTTCAATAACAGCAATGTGGTCAACTACTCCTTTGATTGGCGATATAATACGGTTTTTACTGAGGTTTTTCAGCGCATGATTCATTTTTGTTTTCAGGTCTTCAAGGCGCACTTTAGCCTGGAAATATTGAGCATCGGTACCCAAATTTTTTTCTCTCAGCTCTTTTTGACGTACGAAGAGTTTTTCTGCCATTTCAACAGCGTTTTGAATCTCTTCAAATGATTTGTCGCTTCCGGTATTGTCCAGATTGGCAAGAATCTGGTCTTTTTTAACGTAATCTCCCTGCTTAACATAAACATGCTGTATAATTCCCCTTCTTTCAGCCATCAGAAATACTGTGTTGTTGCTTTCGGTTTTACCCTGGAGGAGAGCAGGATAACTGAAAGGCTTCTGTTTGATGTAAATGACTTCGACATCAGATGGAGATTGTGAAGTGGATACATTGTTTTTTTGTAAAAGGCGTTGTTCAACTTCACGGATTTTTTTATCGAGTTGTTCGCGTTTGTTCTTCAGTTTTTCCAGTCGGGTGTAATCATCATTTTTACACGAAAATGTTGCGAGAACAGCAAAGAGCAGAATAACTGAGAAGCGCAGAGAATTTTCCCAATAAATTTTCATTGTTCAGAGTTTTGAATTTTTTCAGGTATTTGTCACGTATTGGCAGCAATCATATCCGGTTGTTTTATTCCGGATTTTTTGTTCAAAATGTCTTACTCATTTTTGTTTGTAAATTATCCAAAGATAATACACTGTATCCGATCAATTGCCGGTAAATTTCTGATCTTTTACGGTGGATGATCAGGTTTCAAAATTCAGTGAAAGTAAGGATATTTTAATTCTTTTACCGGATAGTTTTCAAGTATTTTTTGAAATCAATAAAGATATCCGGACTGGTTTTTCATTTTCGGTAACACGTTTTTGTAGTTTTTTCCAAGTCTTCTTTTTCAGAATGAAGGTTTTTTAAATAATCACTGGCGAAAATATTCTGATAGTCAGTGATTCCAGTCAATTTTTTTAATTTTTGTTTCGAAATAATTCAGACCGTTTGGTGTGGCTACACTTCTTACGAAATTATCGAAAAGTACTTTAAAAAGGGTTTGGAAATTGAACTGATTTGGCGGGAAGATATCTTCATTGTGAATATCGATCAGGCGCGAAAGATAGAGGCGGGCGACAAGTTCGATGCTCAGATCGGGGCGATACATCCCCTGATCAATGCCCTTTTTCAGATTGATCTGTATTTTGCCAAAAATAAAATCCACTCTTTTCTGAAAATGATCCTGATAAATATCAGGGTAAAGCTGTTTGAGTGACCTGGAAATGGCCGGAGTTACGTCATAGTAACGGCTTGCGATTTCCTTACTTACAATCATGAGGATATCAATGGCATTCATTCCTTCGAAGTTGTATTCATCAAAAATGGCCATGAAGCTTTCACGCTCAAACTCCAGAACTTTTGCTGCCAGGTCGTTTTCGTTCCTGATAAGTTTGAAAAGGTCTTCATGACAAATTGACAACCGGTTGCAGATGGTTTGTATTGAAATATTTTCAATACCCTCTTCGAGTGCGAGTTTCCTGATTCGCGAAAGGATAGTTTTTAATTGCTCGTCCATTATCAACAGATATGATAGCTGAAAGTAATTTGCAAATATACAATCAAATAGATGTATTTATGAGAATTGTTTTCTTTTAGGCAAAAAATCAGTTTTCAATTACCATCTTTCGCACCTGATTAGCATCATTTCCAGAGAGTTCGAAATAGTAAACTCCCGGATTAAGTTTGCGGTTTTCAGCATCAAAATGAACGGTGTAGTTGCCCTGAAGGCGATATTCGTTGTTGATGAGGGTTGAAATTTCCTGTCCGAAAAGATTAAAAATTCTAAGCGAAATGGTTGAAGGTTGTTTGAGCCGGAACGAAAAACTGGTTGCACCATAAAAAGGATTGGGAAAGTTTTGCTCGAGTGCAAAGGGTATTGCAGGTGTCTGGTCAGTTTCAGTTCCCATGATCTGACTGTCAATAATGGCTGTCATGATGCTTCGTTGGTCGTTGTGCATTCTTGTCCACACTGGTCTGATCACATTGTTGTGTGCAGCAACATTGTTATAATCGCCAAAGAATATCCAGGAGCTGGGCACGAAGGGTTCTTCGCTGACCTGATAATTGACAAAAGTTTCACCGCCATCTTTGGAAACAGCCATGAAAACGTCAGTCTGATTGTCCGAATAATTCCTGCGGTCATAGAAGACAAAATGTAAATAGCCGGTTACCTGATCGATTGCCATCCAGGTAAAGAATTGGTGGCTGCCCGGCGGATCGTTGTTTACTCTTTTTCGTTCCGACCAGGTTTCGCCACCATCTGTTGATTTGATGAGCCAGACATCGGTATCGTCCGTTCCGTTTCGTTGATCTGACCAGTTAATGTAAATAGTGCCGTGATGTGGTCCTCCGCTCAAATCACAATTGGTTATGGGAAATCCGTTGCTCCGGTATATTCCTGGAACAGTTATATCCCAACCACCGGGAAAATCAGAAACTAAAATATCATTTTCAAGCCATGTTTCCCCCCGATCGGTTGATTTGTCGAAAACCAAACCTGCAGGTCCTGCCCAGGCGACATAAATTTCACCATTTGGACCCACAGTTGGTACTGCTCCCTCAACAGTACCGTCGCTGTCCAAACAATCTCCATCTACTTCATTGATTCTGATTGCATCCGACCAGGTTTCTGCATTGTCAAGGGATTTGGCAAACATGATGTTGCTTCGGTGGGCTGGATCACTGCTACCGTAATAATCAAATTGTGTCCAGGTAACATAAATATTGCCATTTTCTCTGTCGATGACCGACCATTGTTTGTCCTGGGCTTTAGTCCCGTTAAGCCCCATGTAGGTTCCTTCATTCCATGTAATACCTCCGTCGGTTGATTTTTGGCATACAATCCGATCTATCCAATTACCTGAAACAGGATTGGAGAGGTGAAAAAAATAATAATTTCCTTCATTGTCAACCATCGTAACGGGATCACCCCATACACCATAAGGTTCTGAGATTAAAACATCATGTTGCCAGGTTAATCCCCCATCATTGGAGTAAAAATAGAAATTCAGGTTAGAGCCGCCAATCATTCGATTGGTATTGTTTGGGTCAATGTAAATAGTGGGTTCGTTTGGGCCATCAACGCTGATTATCTGAATGTTCTGGTGCTGTCCGTAAATCAGGTTGAAAATGCTAACAGCAGAGGCAAGCATGAAAAATCGAATAAAACTCATTACCGGATGATATTTTAAAATGTAAAAGTACAAAAATTCTTTGTAATGCATTTGACAGTGAAGGTTTTCATTTTTCCAAACTTAGCTGAAATAAGTAAAGCTGGTAATTTTAAAAATTATACTTTAGCTCTCAAATTGTTGGTTCATTTGATTAAAGAAACGGATAAACAGAATTTTACATGAAAAAAATTGAGCTTCACTGGCAGGTTATTCTGGCTCTGGTTTTTGCTGTTTTATTTGGGATTTTTTTAAAATCCTACGTTCACTATATTGCCTGGATGGGTGAAATCTTCCTTCGCGCCTTGAAAATGATAATTATACCTTTGATTTTTAGTTCCATCGTTTCCGGGATTGCAAATATAGGAAATGCTGAGAGTCTTGGTCGTTTAGGTCTGCGAACGATGCTTTATTACATGACTACGAGTTTGTTTGCGATTGTCACCGGATTGTTTCTTGTCAATTTATTTAAACCAGGTATAGGAGCGAATCTGAATTTTACTGAACAGGCGGATTTAGTAGTTCAAAAAGAAAATATTGGGGAAACTTTTATCCACATGATACCTGAAAATATTTTTGAGGCTTTGTCTTCCAACGGTCAAATGTTGTCAGTAATTTTATTTGCTATGCTTTTTGGGTTTTTTATCACGCAGATAAAAAGTAGCAATCAGGAGCTTATGACGAACTTCTTCAATTCGGTTTTTGATGTTATGATGAAGCTGACCATGTTCATTATCAAGTTTATTCCTTTCGGGATTTTTGGATTGGTTGCGGAAAAAGTTGCTCAGCAGGATAATCTTGTTGCCTTGATGCAAAGTATGGGTCTTTATATGTTTGTTGTAATCTTAGGATTGGGATTTCATGCAGGTTTTACTCTTCCGTTTCTTGTGAAAATAATTGGAAAAACAAGGCCATTAAAGCACTTCAAATCCATGCAAACGCCATTACTTACTGCCTTTTCGACTGCATCTTCGAGTGCTACATTGCCTCTTACCATTCAGGCTGTTGAAGACAATATTGGAGTTTCTAACAAAATAAGCAGTTTTACTTTACCGCTGGGAGCCACCATTAATATGGACGGAACAGCACTATATGAATGTGTTGCAGTATTATTTATTGCTCAGGCATACAATATAGAACTAAGCTTTTTACAACAGGTTATTGTTGTTATTACTGCATTGTTTGCTTCAATAGGTGCTGCCGGAATCCCAATGGCAGGTCTTGTAATGATAACTATTGTATTGTCTGCTGTGGGTTTACCTTTAGAAGGTGTCGGCCTGATACTGGCTGTTGATTTGATTCTCGATATGTTCCGGACTACCGTCAATGTCTGGAGTGATAGCTGTGGAGCAGTAATTATTGCTAAGCTGGAGGGAGAAACCCTGAAAACTGACAAAATTTAAAGTTATCAACAGATAGATTTAGCAGATTGTTAATATCTGTCACTGGACTGATGTAAAAATATTTTCTATTTTGAGATATTAAAATAATGATAATCAAACAAATAAAAAATTTCAAAAAAAATATTTTTCAATAAAAATCAATTGTTATTAACAAAATGCTATTTTTACAAATCGTAAGTTATGAACAATTTTGATTTTAACTGAAGAACCAAATGCATTTCTCTGAAAACCAGTTATGAATTTATCTTACTCACTTAATCAAGTAAGATTTGTGGTACAATATTCAAATTCATAAAAAGGGGGGGCAATGAAGTTTTTTTATTTTTCTGATAAAATTCTTTTCAAACTATTTGTCTGGTTTATTTTGCTTTTGTTTTTTCGGCCAGCTGAACTTTTTCCGATTGATTTAGCAAAAAATTCCAGGATTACTAATATTGCTGATATTAAGCAATTTACAAAAAGAATTTATACTAAGATGAATTCCCATGAAGTTCCTGATTCTGTATTATATCAGGAAAACTGGAGGTCTTCAGACTATCCGCCGATATGGGAAGAGCCTGTTTTTACAGGCACAAGTCACGGGTACCTGATCATGCTTGAAGCCAATCCGCGGATCAACGACATTCCGCTTGAGTATGGTGACTGG
>RZYY01000117.1 GCA_009930115.1 Sphingobacteriia bacterium
GGCTAACGCAGGCTTCTGTATTGCTTACTGAAGGCTACCCCTACAATCCTTCCTTTGAAAACTGACGAATTTTTTATAATGCCGGTCTTTCATACGCCAAATATGGTGATGGTTTACAATGCTAACTTTATCCATTGGAGGTTGAAAATCAGGATTACCCCGAACCCTCCCGATTAATCGGGATAAATTCCGGGAGATTGATTTTCAACGTTTTTTCCCATCTTTTATAAAATTACACTAGTGTCATGAAAACTAATCGGAGATTCCGAACCGCCAGCCGGCGGTGAGGAATCTCATGCTCATTATTACTTGCTTTCATTTTAATCGGAAAATAGTGATAAAACTGAGGTAGGGACTGCTGAAAAACCCCAAAAGCCAATTTTGAAAGCAAATATTTCGGTGCGCTGCACCTTAAAAATTTCTTGTAATCCTTTGTTCTACCAATATTTCGCCACGCTGTGGCTGAAAACCGCAGGTGCAGCCCCGAAAGACGGGACAAGCGCACCCAAATATTTATAGCTACAAGTCAAATCATCCTTGCTAAGGTGCGGTGTATCGGAATATTAAATGCATGGTTTATTCAACCTTTTCATTAATTTCACTGCATTTTTTTTAAAAAATGATTGGTATCTTTTTAGTTTGCATGAATTTAGATGTTTAACAAAAGCCTCTAAGGTATCTGTTTTATAACGACATTAAATTCTTTTAACCGGCTGGCGGATTTGTTACTTTCTTTTGTAACCAGACAAAAGAAAGTAAATAACCCCGATCTATCAGGCGCTGATCTGATATCAGGTAAATGTCTAATTTCGCTGCTTAAAATTTAATCAACACCCTTATTGTTATGTTACGACATTCAGCACTTGAAAAAGTTTCGGAACGCAGACCAATACCAGCCGGCATCCCTGCAGGCAAAATATCGGATTATTTTGGTGAGTTGACCTTCAACGACGCTTCCATGCGCGAATACCTGACAGCAGAAGCCTACAGAAAAGTAAGAAATGCCATTGAGAAAGGTGAAAAGATTGACCGCCGTATTGCCGATCAGGTAGCAGCTTCGATGAAAGCATGGGCTATCGGCAAAGGAGCTACTCATTATACCCACTGGTTTCATCCGCTCAGCGGCACTACTGCCGAAAAACATGATGCCTTTGTCAATCCTGTGGATGGCGGACGTGCCATTGAAAATTTCAGAGGAAATGAGCTTATTCAGCAGGAACCCGATGCATCGAGCTTCCCCAGCGGTGGTATCCGCAATACCTTTGAAGCACGCGGCTACACAGCCTGGGACCCTACTTCACCCGCATTTATCCTCGACAACACATTATGTATTCCTACCATTTTTGTTTCCTATACAGGCGAATCGCTTGATTACAAGACTCCCCTGCTGAAAGCACTGGCCGTGCTCGATACGGCAGCTACGGATGTCTGCCACTATTTCGATAAAAGTGTCAGACGGGTCATTGCCACATTAGGATGGGAACAGGAATACTTCCTTGTGGATACGGCACTTTTCAATGCAAGACCCGATATGGTGCTCACCGGCAGAACGCTTTTCGGACATTCGTCAGCCAAAGACCAGCAGCTTTCCGACCATTACTTCGGGACTATTCCCCCAAGGGTAATGGAATTTTTAAAAGAGTTTGAATATGAAGCCCATCGTCTGGGTATTCCTGTCAAAACAAGGCACAACGAAGTGGCACCTGGTCAGTTTGAATGTGCACCTGTTTACGAAGAAGCCAATCTGGCTGTGGATCATAACCAGCTTGTGATGCACCTGCTGAAAAAAATTGCAGGGAAACACTTCTTTACCGCGCTGTTGCACGAAAAGCCCTATGCCAGAGTAAATGGATCAGGAAAACACAACAACTGGTCACTTCAGACCGACAGCGGGATAAATCTTTTATCACCGGGCAGCGACAGCCATTCCAACCTGCGCTTTCTAACCTTTCTCATCAACATCCTCAAAGCACTCAACGATCATGCAGACCTTATCCGCGGAGCCATTGCCACAGCAAGCAACGACCACAGGCTTGGGGCTCACGAAGCTCCCCCGGCCATCATGTCTGCCTTCATTGGTACACAGTTGACCGAAGCTCTGCACCAACTCGAAAAACAGGGAAAAGTAAACAAGAGTAAAAACCAGGAAACCAACCTGAGCATCCCCAAAATCCCTGAAATCCTGCTTGACAACACTGACCGCAACCGAACCTCACCATTTGCATTCACCGGAAACAAATTCGAATTTCGTGCTGTCGGTTCATCCGTGATCTGTTCAAAAGCCATGACCCCGCTCAATCTCATTCTTGCCGCTCAGCTTATGTTGTTTAAAAAAGAGGTTGACCGGCTCATTGCTTCCAAAATGAAAAAGGACGATGCCATCCTGAGCGTCCTGCGAAATTATATCGCAGATGCAAAGAATATCCTTTTCGAAGGCAATTCCTACAGCGAAGAATGGATAAAAGAAGCTGCCAGACGCGGACTTTCCAACATTTCATCCACTCCGCAGGCACTCATTAAAGCATTTAACGACAAAACAACAGACCTCTATGAAAAAACAGGCGTTCTCACCAGACGTGAATTGCATGCCCGCCATGTGATCAAAATGGAAAAATATGTCCGACAAATACAGATCGAATCACGGGTAATCGGTGACCTGGCTACCAATCACATCATCCCCGTAGCTATCGAATACCAGAATGTTCTGATCGAAAATGTTAAAGGGCTTCAGGAAGTACTCGACAACAAAACCTTTGTGAAACTGTCGAAAAATCAGTTGCAGGCTTTGAAGGAAATTTCGATGCACATCTCCGAAATCAAGGAAAATGTATTCAAAATGACAGAAGCCCGTAAAGTTGCCAATCAAATTGTTGACATCCAGGAACAGGCACTTTGCTACAATCATACCGTACTTCCTTATTTTGAAATCATCCGTTACCATGCTGATAAGCTGGAGCTGATGGTGGATGACAAACTATGGCCCCTGCCAAAATACAGGGAGCTGTTGTTTTTAAGATAATGATTTTAAGTAAATGGGCGTTCATCTTCAAAAGTTTTATGACATCCCGGCGAAAATACAGTCCATGAATAGTAATCACAAACATTTGTTTAAACCTATGAAAATGAATAAAATCCAAGCATTGATTGCAATATTGTCTCTTGCACCTCACTTCTTTTCCTTCGGACAGGTGAATGTGCTGGAAGTCAGCAATCCGGCCCGGCAGCCGGCATCCAACGGAATATATTACATGCTGCCCCGCACTTCTCTGAGAATTGAGGTAGTTGTAAAAACAGAACAAAATGCACGCGGTCCTTTGGCCGAATTTGCCAACCGTTATCTTGGCATAACCGATGCCATTCTTGCCGACAATACCAGCTATACAATCAGCAAAGTTGCAATCACTCCCATACCGGAACCTGACCCCGGGCAGGTTTACTTTATCGAAACAACACCCTCCGATCCAAAGGAAGCAGGCAAACTTTCAGTGCTGACAGATGAATCCGGCTTTCTTCTCTCCGTTAATACACTCGATGATTTCAATTTGTTACCGGCAAAGGTGGTCAAAAAAATCACCGTTGAAGACGAAGAATTACTCATGGACAATGCCGATGAGTTTGCCCCTGCTGAAAGGGTAATAATTATTACAGATACCATTCTAAGACGCATTGCCGTTGACACCACTCTGGTCGAACAACTAAGCTTTCGTACAAGAGCAACCGATAAAACTGATGCTGATCTTGCTGCCGAAACCATGGAAAAAATAGAAGAGATCAGGGAAGCACGTTTCAGGCTGCTAACCGGTTTTCAGGAAACTCCCTATGAAACAGGAACCATCATTTATATGGATGAAGAGCTTAAAAAACTCGAAGAAGAATACCTTGCGATGTTCAGGGGAAAATCACGCCGCTTTTTCGAATATTACACCTTCTATTATATTCCCGCCGCCACTCATGAAAAACTTACCGTTCCCCTGTTCAGATTTTCATCTGTTAATGGTATCGGCAACATTGAATCTGGCAACGGAGACGTTGCAGGGCTTCTGATCGAACCCGCAGGAACGGGGGCACTCATAGAAGGATTCTCTGGTGCCGCACCTTCCCTTTCAGCCGGTAACGGCATTGCTTTTCGTGTACCTGCTACTGCCAAAGTAACCCTGAATATCGGAAAAGAAATCATCCATACCGAACAAATTACCATCAACCAGTTGGGAGCAATACAAAGGCTGCCGGTTCAGAAATTTAAAGCAGAATTTTCACCTGCCACCGGAAGCATTACCAAACTGATGCTCAATTAACCGTCTTTTTTCTGTCTCTGCCTGATACGCTGTAATCATTCCTGCATCCGGGCTTTTCCCTGAACTTTTTCCCAATATCCCAAAAGCTTTATTTTACCCTGTAAAAGGAATACTGAATTTGCCAGGCTGCTCAATCAGTCTCAGGGTTATTCGCCTCTAAATACAAAACGAACATTTTCGGATGCATTCGTCAGATCAGCATTATTTCATCCCTGAATAAACAACGTAAAGACTCCGCAAATCAAAGCATATAATTACGTTAGTTAAACATAATTTAAACGTTATTTCAACGGTTATTAACGTTTTAAATACGTCTTAACATCGAAGGAACACCGAAGGAACCCACTTTTCAGTACAGACCTGACTGCTATTTATCTCCCTGTTTTAATGAACAACGGAAGGCTTTACCTGTTCGCAGGCATAAAATTTTGCCAATGGCAGGAAAAAAGCAAAAGGATGTAAAACGTTAAGCCTTTATTCCAAGGCAGTGAAGCGATCCGCACAGAAAAACAGATCAGTCTGCTTCAAACATTTCAGGGAATGAAGAATCCGGTAAGCGAATTGATTACGGGTTTAACCAATGGTAATGGTATAGCCGTAGGTTTGTCCGCCAGATTTCGGGGTTTCAGTTTTTGCCGGTGTTGATGTTTTGGGTTTGGTAACATAATTGATGGTGAGAGAACCGGCAGGAGGCAGCTTGAAATTTATTTTTGTCCGCATGGTAGCAGTTACCCGCAATCCGCGGTTTTTGGCTTTTTCGTATTTCAGAAGCCAGATCACCCTGATGGCTTCCTCGTCGCAGCCATGACCCAATCCATGGATAACCCGGACATCCACCACTTTCCCAAGACCATTTACCCTGTATTTCAGGTACACCTCCCCTTCGATACGTTGTTCAAGCGCCTCGGCAGGATAATGCAGATTTTTACGGATAAATTCCTGAAAAGCAGTTTTACCACCCGGGTATTTTGGAAGATTGATAAATTTTTTTTCTTTTTTGTTTTCCATCACCATTCTGATTACGCATGTTCAGCAAACATAGCATTTTTTTTAAAATCAAAAAAATAGCGGTTGCATAACTATTTGATTATTTTTGCTCATTCATTCAATCAATCTGCTTCATCAACATTCATTATTATATCCACCAAAAAACAAGACAATGATAGATTTTTCCTTAACATCCGAACAACACGAGATCATTGAGAAATATCGTGACTTCACCAATCGCTGGATCATCCCGAACAGTTTGAAATACGATGACCTTTCCGAGTTTCCCTGGGAAATTGTGAAGGCCGCATACGCCGAAGGCATTATGAACGGGCCAATGGCAAAAGAATTCGGGGGGCATGACTACACGCTTCTGGACAGTGTGCTTGCCTCAGAAGAGCTGGGAGCCGGATGCATCGGGATTGGTATCTGTATTGATGCCAACACCCTTGCCCTCACACCTCTTTATCTTGCTGCTACCGATGAACTGAAAAAGAAATATTTTGGCCTGATCAACGAAGTACAAGGCGTGGCTGCCTACTGTCTTACCGAACCTAATGCAGGTTCGGATGTTCAGTCGATCAAAACCACCGCTATAAAAAAGGGTGACAAATACATTATCAATGGCCACAAACGTTACACAACAAATGGTGAAGCGTCCACATTTCTTACTGTTTTTGCAATCACCGATCCTGAAAAAGGCAGCCGCAGTCTGACAGCTTTTTTGGTTCCCACCGACACACCTGGTGTGGAAATGAAACCTCACATGAGGAAAATGGGGCAAAAAGCGAGTGTGCAAAACGAAATTCTTTTTCACGATGTGGAAATACCCGCATCAAATATAATCGGTGAAGAAGGACACGGTTTTATCATTGCCATGAAAACTTTTGACCGTACACGTACCGGTGTCGGAGCTCTGAGTGTTGGTAATGCGCGTGCAGCATATGAAACAGCAAAAAACTGGACCAAGAACCGCCGTCAGTTCGGCCAGCCAATTTCGGCCAATCAGGCCATTGCGTTCATGCTTGCTGACATGGCCACTAAAATTGAAACCGCCAGACTGATGGTTTGGTATGCTGCCTGGGCTTACGACCACGACAAGAAAAAACTCAACAAGCTTTCGGCCATGTCGAAACTCTATGCTTCTGACATCGGAATGGAAGTTACTACCGACGCCGTACAGGCAATGGGTGGCGAAGGATATACGTGGGACTTTGGCGTTGAAAAGAGAATGCGTGATGCCAAATTGTGTCAGATTTACGAAGGTACCAACCAGATTCAGCGGCTGGTGATTTCCAAAAATATCCTAAGAGAATAATCCCATCGGGGATAAAACCTTCAAAAGACCCGCCTGATCTGCTCTTCACGTAATAAAAATTATCCCGGAAGATAAGCCTGGCAAGAAAAAAAGAAATTATCCCCGATTCAATAATAACTCAGTTTTTCACCGAATTGATTGAATATGATTTCCATCATTGTAGCAATTGCTGAAAATCGTGCCATTGGCAAGAACAACCAGCTCCTGTGGCATATCTCGGATGACCTCATACGATTTAAGCAGCTCACCTCCGGTCATACGGTCATCATGGGACGAAACACATGGATTTCGCTTCCGGTAAAGCCACTGCCTAAGCGAAAAAATATCATCATCACCGATAATCCGAAAGATTGTTTTTCAGGCTGCAAAATGGTGAAATCCCTGGATGAAGCGCTGGAAGAATGCTCTCCGGGAGAAGAATGCTTCATCATAGGCGGCGCTTTGGTTTACCGCCAGTTTATGCCGCTGGCCGAAAAGCTCTATATAACCAGGATTGACAAACCTTTTGATGGTGATACCTTCTTTCCGGTAATTAATTCCACTGAATGGGAAATTGTCGAAGAATCCGAATGGTTTGAAATGCCCGACGGAAGTTTTAAATATCGGTTTGAAAATTACGAGAGGATCAACGGATAATCATATCTTTTCGATTAAAACCTGATTTTACCGGACAATCAGACGTGCAGTGTAAACGTCACTTTCAGTTATTGCTCTTACAAAATAAAGCCCTGGTGTTATACCTGAAATATCCAAACTAACCTGCCTCCCACTTGTGGTAAAGTTCCTTACAGTTTTACCCTGCAGAGATAATAATTCAATTTGTGTCAATATCCCGGTTTGATGTTCTATCATCACAGTTGCTGATGCCGGATTGGGTGTTATGCAGACGGAATTCGCTGATGATATCGCGTTTCCCTGCGAGTTGACCGCAAACAGGGAAATAACACCTGAAAGGCCATCCGGAACAAAGCATCCGCCCTCATCAGGTAAAGCCGGATCAAAACTGGCCAGCATTTCCTCTTGTGATTGTCCGTCTGTTTCTGAATAAAAAAATCTTAGTTGTTCTCCTTCAACAGCTCCATCTTTTACCGGAGTAAGTGGATCATCTTCATAAACAACAAGGAGCTGATTTTCAACAAGATCATCATTAATCTCTATTTTAGCAAAGCAAAATTCTGTTGTGTCAGATACATAAAGATATCCATCACTCAAATTTTCTAAAGCTTTCGCACTTACACTCAATAAATGATATCGGCCACCGGTTGCAAAATACTTATCGTAAAGATTATTTCCTGTATTTTTAAAAACTTTGCAATCAAAAGAAAAATCCTGGAAGGGGGGGAAATACAATGTAACATCGTTAATAAAAAATGCCAGGTAACCTGAGCCTGGTTTAAGTTGTTCCAGGGTAAATATTTCACCTTCAGGCCAAAATATTCTTCCTTCGTTCATGTCGAAAAGATAAAGTATATCAGTAAAAGGATCGGTAAAGATCTGTGCTATTGAGGCGGGAGCATTGCTCAGATAGGGTATCATGTGAAATCCTGCCTGTGTAATGAACTGGTTATTGTCGGGAACATCCCCGCAAAAAGTCAGCAGATCGTCATCCAGCATTTTTACTTTGTACCCGGTTCCACTGTTCCAGTTGTCCAAAGTATTGGTGTTTAAAAACGGCGCATACATCCCACCCTGATTTTGAATAACCACAAGATTGTCCGTAATTTCTTCAAGCAGGAGCTCCACATTTGATTCGTCGGGAATCAGAAATCCCGACACAAGTGACCAACCGGCAGGAAGAAAAATGTTTTGAACGCTATAAAGCACGCTTATTTCAGCAATTGCAGAAACCAATCCGGCAGCATCTAAGGAACGTGCTTTCAGGGCATTTACTCCTGGTTGCAGCTCAACAGTAAACGTCCAGGTTGCAAGACCATTGGCTGCTTTCCAGTTTCCGTTATTAACACTCAGCTCCACTTTAATCAGATCGTTATCTGCATCAGAAGCAAAACCAGCTATTTCAAGCTGAGAAAAACAGATTTTCTGTTGGTTTTCAGGAAAAAGAATGGAAACGGCAGGGGGCCGGAGAATGGTCAGAGATAAAGTATCTGCCACAAAACCACTGACAGGAGGCATCCAGAAAGCTTTCAATACCAGTTGAACGTTACCGTTGTAAATATCTTCCTCTCCCGGAAAATATAAAGCATGCAAATTTGCAGGATCATCAAATATCCCATCGCCCATGGTACTCCAATGAACTGCAGAAGCGTTCTGGACATTTGTACCGTCAGGGGAAAAACCAACTCCCTGAACAATGGTGTCATCAATACCAGCAAACACTTGGGGTGCAGGTGGAAGAGCCCATTTTTCGGAATAGGCTTTAATACAAAGATCATAAGGAAAAGGCGTTCCCAAACCGGTTTGATACCAGGCAGCAGGCCAGGTATAAGGGTCCGGTGCTATCCAGTTTACACCGTTTTCCAGCGCCGGAGATGAATAACCGGGGATGGTATCTTCAACAGGTATCGGCCATTGGCCCGCCGGATGGTGTGAGTTGTATTTCACCAGAATATAAAACGTCTGTCCCTGAGGAATAAATAGTGAGCTGTCCATTTCAAAAGTATAATATCCCGGGAGGTCGCAGAGAATTTCGTTCATGGAAAAAAGTAACCCTGAAAGCTGACCGTCAAAGGTGTCATAAATACTGATTTCAACACCTGAACCGGCATACAATATAAAAGTTCCTATGCTAAGAATTTCAGTGAGCCCTTCATCTCCTTCAAATTTTACCAGACCGAAACCGATCTCATTTCCAAATCCAACTCCCCAGTAACCTCCGGTTTCATCGTACTGATAAAGATGAGCATCAGGTTCATACGGCATCATTTCGGGCCAATAGCCATTATATTTCAGTATTTGAGCATCCTGATAAGCCACGTAGTAATAACCATTGTCGCCCCAGTTCGGGCCATAGGTATTTTTTACAATCCATGCACCCGTTCCGCCTGCTGTTGCCAGGGTATCGTTCCAGCCGACTATTACGCCGGCATGGTTCACACTGTGATCCCCGCCATAGAAATAAGTGAAGCTGGTGCTGTTAAAATAATCTGACTTGTAATAAAGCAATGTCCACAGCGGTCCATTATCAAGCAGGGTTTGCTTGGTAAAAAGCTCATTTTGCGGAGGAGTATAACGGGCCTGAGGAATATAAAAAAGAGGTGTGATGTCAGTCGGGCAGTTTTCGGGGCCGGTAGTACCACCGGGGTAAGGGTCCTGTGATTCGGAAAAGGGGCCGGAGCACCTGGCAAAATAAGAAGTTGCCATCCAGTGATTGCCGTTTGTGCTTCGCTCGGGGAGGTATTTGTGGCAGAATTTGAGGTTATTGTCCGAAAGATCAAATTCGCCCATGCCGAGCATAAGCAACCGTGACTCAATTGT
>RZYY01000118.1 GCA_009930115.1 Sphingobacteriia bacterium
TGGCTCCCATTCCCGAAGCAGTTACCCATGCTGCTTCTGTTCCTTCCATGGCTGCCAGCGCATCAGCCAGGTATTTGTTGCTTGGATTCCAGTGCCGGGAATACAGAAAACATCCTTCTGCTTCTCCCTTAAAAGTATCAAGCATGGTTTTGGCCTGCATAAACGTGTATGTGGCCGAATCGGTTACTGATGGATTAACGCCCCCAAATTCACCAAACTGGAGCAGGTCCTGAATGTTACTTGCCGGATCGAATTTCATAGTTAAATATTTTTGTGTGATAATTAAAATTCATATTTCAAGCAAAAATAGATATTATCTGTTGATTTCATCGGAAAACCTTTAACATTTTACGAAAAAGAATGTAAATGTGATTCATTATCAACAGGATAGATTCAGGCTGGGAAGCGTTGAAGATTGTCAGAAAATGAAAACAGAATTTCTTCAAATTAGGTTTGAATGCAACCTTTAAAGTTCATGATGCGGGTTACTGTTCAAAACTATCTTTCTGCGCTGATTGCTTTGAGATTCTCAGCGATCATTTCAAAAAGAAATTTCCTGACTTCGGGGTCATTTACCGGGATTTTTCCAAGTGTTTCCCTGATTTCGCATGTGTCCAGCTTAAACGATCCTGACGGAGTTTGATGGTGATACAAAAAGCGAATTGCAGGGAATGCTGTTATGAGTTGAACAATTACTCCCGGAATATCCCCGGCAGGCAGTCGGTCGAGGTGATGAAAACCAAAGCGGCATTTAACCGTTGTACCTGAAGTTGGGGTTGAGGAGATTTCTATATTACCACCGCTTTGCTCTGCATTTTGACTGAGCAGAGCCAGTCCCATTCCTACTTTGCGGGTCTTTCGCGAGGTGGTGAAAGGATCGGTTACCTGTGGCAGCATGTCCGCAGGAATGCCGTTGCCATTATCACTGATCATGAGAATGTAATCATCTTGAGCCGGGTTTTCGGTAATGCTGAGCGATACTTCGCTTGCCTTTGCCCTGATTGAATTGTGTATAATGTCGAGGATATGCAAGGCAATATCTTTCATTCTACAAATCTCCCGTCGGTTTTTTGCAATGCCATCCTTATCTCTTCAAAGGAAGGTTTTTCGATATGAAAATAATTTCTGACTGATCCGATATCAGGCAGAAAATGTGCGTCTGAATTTTGGATAATGGAAATACCTGACGGACAGCACTGTGTATTTAAAAAATCATTTTTTTTGATGTGTTTGGAAATTTCAAGCGCATCGTATCTGAGGTCATCAGGGATGAAACCAAGCTGACTTATCAGGCTGAATGCAGCCCGATTGACATGTGCCGGGATGAAAAGTCCCCCATGTGAATGGACAAAGGCTTCTATTTGATTGATTGACTGATTGATAGATTGAATGAGAAGTTTTTCTTCTTCATAAACAATAAAATCGTTTTCATCAACCTGAACCTGGTAACCAAATTTTTCAGGATCATTTTTGGAATTCATCAGATATTGGTCAAGATAACTTTGGAGCAGGTCAAGTTTTTCAAAATCAGGCATAAAGCAAAGGCAGTGCACTTCTTCGACAGAATTGACTTCAGCTCCGCAAAGTACAAAAATATTGTTCCCTTCAGCTAACTGTTGAATGATCCGGCAATGGCGGGTTGAGTTGTGGTCAGTGATTCCGATAATGTCCAAATGGCTGTCTTTTGCTCTCTGAACAATGTTTTTTGGGCTCATATCAAGGCTGCCACAGGGTGAAAGAACTGTGTGTATGTGAAGATCAGCACTGGAAACTTTCATTATGTAGCCATTTCCTGATGATGAATCAGTTGAAAAATCTGTCCTGTAATTTCAAAAGCAGGAAGAGTTGTACCGAGCATAGGGATGTTTTCTTCCCTGCTTTTTGCCAGCGTATCTTCGTCCGGTTTCAACCCTTTAACCAGTATCACGGCGGCAAGGTCTTTCAACGAAGCAATAGCTATTACGTTTTTGTGTGTCTGAAGGGTCACCCAGATGTTGCCCTGATTGCTGTGTCCCATCACATCACTCAACAAATCAGAGGTGTAGCCTCCGGTTATCTGATTATTCAGCCCGGTTTCTCCGCTGTACACAGTCAGGTTTAGTTTCTTAACAATTTCGTTTACGGTCATTTGATGTTCTCTCGTTTATTTTGATTCAAATTTGTTTTCTCCCCAGATGTTTTTCATGAGTTGTATTGCATCATTGGTTTTCAGCATACCTTTTAATTCATAGCGCCGTTGAATGAAAATGCAATTTTCGAGCAGTGCTCTTCCCTGCACTACATCTTCAGCCAAAGCATAGCAGCCGGGTGAACCGCAGGCTCCGCAATCAACCATGGGCAGCATTTGAACGATTTGACGGATAAGTTTCATTTTGCGCATGGCTTCAGCCATATCGTCATCAAGTTTCATCATCGAGCGCGGCTTGATTTCACCGATGCGCAACTGATTTTTCAGCTCGTTTTTATAGTCCAGGATTTTTACTGTCGGGTTATTTTTATCAGGGAAATCCATCATTTGTCTGGCTCTGCTTCTCATTCTTTCTGCAGTAAGAAAACGATTTTCAACAGTAAGTACGCCTCCGGCGCAACTTTCGTCGCAGGCCCGCAGTTCAAGAAAATCAAAATCCGGTGTCTCCTTATTTTCCAGTTTTTCCAGAAAACTGATTACATTGTGAACGCCATCAATGGCAATCCGGCGACCGGAAGCATGTGCCGATTCACCTGTTGTAAGGCTCCATAAAACTCCTTCCGGAGAGAGCTTGTCGGGTTCATCATTACCTGAAACGAAGGAAGGGTTACTTTGCTGAAGGCACTGACATACTTTGTTGTATGCAGCATCCATGTTGATCACGCCATTGATGGGTGATTCTTCCTGTTCGGCAGGACTTTTTATAGCCGCAATTTTTGCTGCACACTGGGTAAAATAAAAAATTCCGATTTCTTCTTCTTTGGCTCCCTGTTTTGTGAGCAACATCCTGAAATACAGTGCAGATATATCAAGGGGTGGTTTCAACAGAATAAAATGATGCACGAGCTCAGGAAATTTTACCTGAATCAACCTTACTATGGCCGGACAAAACGCCGAAATCAAGGGTTTTGGGAAATCCCCGCTGAGTTGAAGGTTATTCATTTCTTCCTTGAGAATTTGTACACCATGTTCTACTTCGAAAACATGTGTAAAACCCAGGTTGCGCAATGCCGAGTAAATTTCCCGTAATGAATATTTTGACGGAAACTGGCCGACAAATGCTGCAGGAATCAGTGCTATGCGATATTTATAGTTGAAAATTTCTTTAAAATCATCCTGCTCTATGATGATGGCACTTACCGGGCAAACGCGAAAACATTCCCCACAATCAATACAGTAATTATTCAGCAGCCTGGCTTTGCCATCGCGCACCCTGATGGCATGCGTCGGGCATACATTCATGCATTTTGAACATCCGATGCACAGGTCTTCGACAATCTTTAATGCGTGATGAAAATCTTTCAATGGGTTATTTTGAATAATGTTGCTGTGTTTTTGCAGTTTAAACAGTGCTCAAAAGTACTCACTTTTGCACTTTCGGCATCTTTTTGTTGAAAAACTTACCGGATAAAGCATCTCTGCAATCTGGCAAATTTGTATTCATACGAATCATTCTAATGTATTGCAGCAGAGTAAGTACCTTGCTGAAAGTTATAGTATCTATTGTCAGGTTGCCAAATCTGATCAGGCTACGTTCACTTGGTTAGTATTTTTGACAGTATCAACCGATGCGGTAAGAATTGTGTGAAAAATTTGTTCCGTAATGGTTCAAATACTAAATTTGTCTTTTTGTTTGTTTGAATACTACCTTTAATTATGTAATTCGTAAAAGTGTATGAGATATAAATTACTTCTGCAGTTGTTATTTGTCCTGACAGTGCTGGTCGTAAGTTGCAATTTTTCCCGGCAAAAACCCGAAGAAACAAGTGCACAGGATACCTTAACAGTAGATAAACTTCTGGAAAAATTCACGGAGCGCATCAATGCAAATCCTGAAAATGATAAACTTTACATCGAACGGGCCAATTATTATCTCACTAAGGATGAAGTAGAACTGGCACTTCGCGATATCATTTTTGCCATCGATATCAACGACCAAAACCCTGATTATTATATCACCCTATCAGAAGCTTACCTGGCACTTGGAGATCCTGATCAAAGCTTCGAAGGGCTCGAAAAGGCCCTTGCGCTTGACCCTGTCAATAAAGAAGCACTGTTGAAAAAATCACAGCTCTTTCTCATTATGCAGCAATACGATAAAACCCACGAAACCATTCAGAAACTGCTTGCTATCGACAAGTTTAATCCACAGGCATACTACGTTAAAGGATATGCCTTGTTTGAGGAAGGCGACACTGCTGGTGCTGTGCGTCAGTTACTCATTGCTGTAGACCAGGATCAGAACTATTTTGAAGCATACATGCACCTGGGAATTATAAGTTCGATAAAGAAAGATCAACTCGCTGTGGATTATTTAAAGAACGCCATCGAAATCCGGCCTGATGTTCCGGAACCTTATTATCAGCTTGGTTATTTTTATCAGGAAAATGGTTACATTGATGAAGCTATTGACACCTACAACCAGATTTTGTCGTTCAGCCCTGATTACCCATTTGCTTTGTATAATCTGGGTTACATTCATCTGGTGTTTTTGAAGGAATTCGAAAAAGCAGTTGATTATTTTTCACAGGTCATCAAGCTTCAACCGGAAAATGTTGATGCACTATACAACCGTGGCTATGCCTTTGAGCTGATGGGAAACAGCGGACTTGCCAGGCAGGATTATCTGAAAGTGCTTGATTTAGAGGCTAATTATCCATTAGCTGTTGAAGGTTTAAATCGTTTGGATGAAGCAGGAACCTAAGACTCTGCACGCATCAGTCATTACTTTTTTATTCCTGTTTACTGGCCGGGCGGAGCAGAAAAGGAAATCAATATTTTTATAACCAATCCAACATCAAGAGTTTTGTCACCTATTAAAACAAAATGATACTCAACTTTTTTTTAGATGGCAAGTTAAAACTGGGTAGATCTGTTTTTCATTTGAACTTTAGCGGTTGATGATTTTAATCCTCCAATTTTGCATCCTGCTGCGTGTCTGCAACCTGCACATGGTTGATCTGATCCCTTGAAAAACCTGATAAAGTTATTAATGGTAATTGCTGCAGCGATAATAAGGATAATATAAGTGATGATTTCTTGTATCATGAATCAATAAATTAAACTTCCAACCTGATAAACGATAAATGCCATTAGATAGGCGAGTGCTGTGGTGTAAAAAGCTAAAAATGCTGCCCATTTCCAGCCGCCGGTTTCTTTTTTTACTGCTGCCACTACTGCAATGCAGGGGAAATAAATCAGCACAAAGATTAAAAATCCAAACGCAACCACCGGAGTGAATACCGGTTGTCCTGCACGTGATCCTTCGGTGTAATACTGGCTTTTCAGTTTTTCAATTAATGACTGATGATTTTCTTCGTCGGCCTGATACAAAACACCCAGTGTTCCTACAACAATTTCCTTTGCAGCTCCGCCTGTCACCAGACTTACTCCCATTTTCCAGTCAAAGCCCAGTGGATAAATCACTGGTTCAATAATTTTTCCGAATTTACCTATGAACGAATGTTGCAGCCGGTAGGCTCCCTTATCCAGTTCGAGGGTTTTGATCTCCTTCTCCATTTTCTCGATTAGTTCAGATATTTTCTGAGTATCTGCAACTGTATCCAGAACGGCGATGCGATCGAGATAATTTTGTCCGGTAACAGCGATGATCTGATCAAATTCCTGCATTTTTTCTTTGTTCATAGGAAAATATCCTGCAGCCCAGATCAGAATAACAGCCAGTAAAATCACACCTCCCATTTTTCGCAAATACTGTGATCCTTTGAACCACATGTTTTTCAGAATGGCTTTCAGGGTCGGGAGGCGATAAGGCGGAAGTTCCATTACAAAAGGAGCTTCCACTTTTTTGAAAAAAAGTTTTTTAAAAATAATAGCTATAACGGAAGCAATTAAAACTCCGATTGCATAAATCAGGAAAAGCATCATTGTGGGATGGGAAGGGAAAAATGCACTGATGATGAGAATATACACCGGCAATCTTGCACTGCACGACATGAATGGGTTGACGAGAATGGTCAGAATGCGGTCGGAACGTGATTCAATGGTGCGTGTAGCCATAATGGCCGGCACATTACATCCGAAACCCATGAGCATCGGGATAAACGAGCGACCGTGCAGACCTACCTTGTGCATTATCCTGTCCATGATAAATGCCACACGTGCCATATATCCGGTATCTTCCATCAGCGAAATGAAGAAAAACAGAATGAGAATGTTTGGTAAAAAAACAATGACACTGCCAACACCCGATATGATGCCATCTACAATCAAATCTTTGAGCATCCCGTCAGGCATGATATTTATCAAGAGATCAGAAATCAGTCCGACTCCGGCTTCAATCCACTCCATGGGATATCCTCCCAGGGTAAAGGTAGAATAAAACATCAGCCACATGAAAAACAGAAAAATGGGGAAGCCGAAAATTTTGTGGGTCATGAACGTGTCAATAATTTCCGTCTCCGTTTTTATTTTCCTTTTAAGTTTATCTTCAGTGTAAGTTTCTTTCAGTGCACCCGAAATAAAACCGTAACGTGCGTCGGTAAGCAGTGTTTCTGTATCATCCTTAAAATCTTTTTCCAGTGTTTTGGTTTCCTGATTGGTAATGTGTTTGATCTCCTCGAAATTGGGAAGCTGGCTCAGATCCTGCAGGATCATTTCGTCTTTTTCCAGCAGTTTGATCGCGTAAAAACGTGAAGAAACTTCATCTGTAAATGATTTATTCTTCCATATCTCGTCCTGAATTTTCCGCAATGATCGTTCTATGGGTTTACCATAGTTAATGTGGATATGCCGCATGGAGGGTTCCTGGTCTTCGTAAGCTTCAATCACTTTTGTGAAGAGCTCTTTCACTCCTGTACCCTTTGAACCAACAGTAGGGATAAACGGGATACCCAGCATTTTTCCCAACATTTCGTGGTCAAAATGGTCACCCTTTTCTTTTAGCTCGTCGTACATATTCAGCGCTGCCACTACTTTGACGTCCATATCAATAAGTTGTGTGGTCAGATAAAGATTGCGTTCAAGGTTGGCCGTGTCAATCACGTTGATGACAATATCCGGAACTTGTTCAATCAAATATTTGCGTACATAAAGCTCTTCGGGTGTATAAGCTGTGAGTGAATAGGTTCCCGGCAGGTCGATAATGTTGAAAGTGTAACCGCTGTGTCTGAATCTGGCTTTTTTTGCATCAATGGTAACGCCTCCGTAATTACCCACTTTTTCCCTCGATCGGGAAGCGAAATTAAAAACGGTGGTTTTCCCGGAATTGGGATTTCCAACAAGCACTACATCAATTACTTTGCCTTTTTCTCTTATTCGGCGCTTCAGCTTTTCATTGTCAATAACTCCTTCATAATTGGTCAGGCTGCCATTTTTGGCGAGTTCTTTTTCGCTGACTATCTGAATAAGATGGGCTTCAGTACGACGTAACGAAACTGAATAGCCCATGATTTTATACTCGATCGGATCACGCAAAGGTGCATTCTTTACTACTTCCACCTCCTGCCCTTTAACAAAGCCCATTTCGGTGATTCGTTTCCTGAAAGCCCCACGTCCTTTCACTTTGGAGATAAACCCCTTCTGCCCTTCAATGAGTTCACTGAGATTCATGCAACAATCCGTCGTCCTTTGATTTCAAAAATTAATTTAGATTAATTTCAAACTGCAAAAATATTAAAGTTTCGAGATGCACAAACACCATTGTAAAATTTTGAAAGATAAAAAAATCCTTCACTGAAACATATTGATGGCCTTAGTTCGCTTATATCGGTAGGTGGCGACCTGTTTTTTTTAATGAATCTTTCGCTCACAGATGTTGATGGCCTTTCGATGCTCAATTCCATCGGAGGAGACTTTCTAATTGGGTTAAATGAGGCACTGACCAATATTGACGGCTTTTCATCACTTATCTTCGTAGAGGGAGATATGGTGATAGAATACAATCAATTTTTGGCCGAATTTTGCGGCTTGTATCCATTGCTCAGTAATAACGGACTTGCCGGGTCGTTCACTGTTGCAGACAATGCAAAAAATCCTTCTATTCAGGAAATTATTGACGGAGCTGCCTGCCAGGCCGGCTGCATCGGCAACATCACACTTACCATCCAGGATGCGGTAGATAATTTTACCTGTACCGAAATTCCGGGTACTTTGGCCATTTCAGGCAGCGACATCACCGATTTAACGCCATTGAGCGGCATCACATCTATCGGGAGAATTTTATTTATTGGCCGGAATGAAATACTGACAAGTATTGCCGGGCTTGATGCACTTCAAAATATTGGGGGATATTTTTGCTTATTGGACAATCCTGCTTTATTAAATCTTGAAGGGATTTCTTCTCTGTCTTCCATAGGAGGCAGCTTATTGATAGCAAGTAATGATACCCTTGCAAATGTCGATGGCCTTTCATCGCTGACTACAGTGGGAGATTCACTATTAATTGATGATAATAAACAGCTTTCGGAATTCTGCGGGCTTTTTCCTTTGCTGAGCAGCGGAGGACTTGCTGGGTTATTTGCTATTGAAGACAATGCCCAAAATCCTTCGATGCAGGATATCATTAATGGCGGACTTTGCGCACCTTTTGATCTTTATGCTGAAAATATTACCAAAAATTCCGCTTTGCTGGGTTGTACTGCGAACGGCTCTGTTACCGGCTGGGAAATCATGCTCGGTATAACGGGCTTTGATACCACCGGCGTAACACCTGTTCAGACCAATGCAAATCCATACCAGGCTGACATGCTTACTCCGGGTACAACCTATGATTTTTACATGCGCTCCGAATACAATTACGGAATCAGCGCATGGGCAGGCCCGGCCGAATTTACAACCCTCAATGACCGTCCGGTTGTTGCAATTATTTATCCCGCCACTGGAGAAACAGTTTATGATTATTCCATCATCGTATCCGGAACAGCAAGCGATCCCGACGGAAACCTTTCAGGAGTTTCTGTTGAACTTAACGGGGGAGGATGGGAGCCGGCAACAGGAACAGATACCTGGACAAAAGAACTGACCCTTACTACAGGAGTAAACATTATCCGGGCTAAGGCTGCAGATGCACAGGGTCTTGAATCTCTGGTTACTGAAGTGAAAGTAATCCTGAGTATTCAAATTATTCCACTGATACAGGGGTGGTCGTTAATATCCACGTACCTCGAATCCAACGATCCTTCATTAGAGACAATCTTGGCTATAGTGGGTATACCCGGCAACCTGACCATCATGCTGGGGCAAAACGGCATCTTCTGGCCTGAATTTGGAATCAACACCATAGGACCATGGAACACTTCTGAAGGGTACAAGGTTAAATATAAAAAGGCTGATGAACTGATTATCCGCGGAAATAAACTATCCAACAACAGCATTGTCTTTGGCGAAGGCTTCAATATTATACCGGTCTTGACAAACGTACAGGCACCCATATCACAAATTTTTAGCGATCCTGTAAATGACGTGAAATACCTGTTCGACCTTAATTCGGACAAAATTTACTGGCCTGTTGGCGGAATCACCACTCTCACAGAGCTCACTCCCGGCAGGGGATATCTGGCCAGTTTCAACCAACAGGTTGAAATTACTTTCCCGCCTTTGAGCAATTTTACCATATCGGTATTGAAAGCTGCTGAAACACTGCCCGGTCCTTGGAACATCACTCGCACAGCAACCGTTCACCTGATTTCCATATCAACAGAAGCTGTAAAAACTATTCCGACCGCCAACTACATTGGTGCTTTCAACAGCTATGGCAAATGTGTGGGTTATGCAGCAATGGAAAAAACAGGCAGCAACATCCTGCTTACCATGTATGGCAAAGAATCACTGACTAATGAAAATGACGGATTATCCGAAGGCGAAATAGTCAGTTTCA
>RZYY01000302.1 GCA_009930115.1 Sphingobacteriia bacterium
AATATATCACTACTTTTTTATTTTTATTTGAACTGATCATCAGACAGTTGCAAAGTGGGAAACTTCAGTTAATAATCTGATCAAAACAAAGAATGAAGCAGAATTTACCTTCAACATAAGCGGATTTCGTGATATTGACGACAGAAAAAGCCACGACCAGACACGCTATATTATTCCCGGTGACGATACGGTTACTATCAAAGAGCAAATGGATTCACATAGCAGCCGGTTTAATATTGAAGGGGGTATTGGCTACAAAAGTAACAACGATCAAAATTATTTGAATACACGTTTATTGTTTTCGGGTAATTTCATAGAAAGCACCGGTAACATTGTTAGTGATGAACAAATTGTGCAAAATGGTGAAAGTGACCCATTTAAAGTAAATACCACAATCCACTGGATCAGAAGAGGAAATAACAAACAAAGCTCAGGTAATGAATTGTATTCTCAATCTTTTTACCAGTCGCAGCCATACCGGCTGGATGTTTCGCCGGGAATGTTTGAAGATGTATTGAATGATAGTGTACCGTTTAAAACCATAAGGCAAGATGTTAACTTCAATTCTTTCGAAACACGAAACAGCTTGATGTTTCTTTCATCTGTAGGCTGGAAATCATTTCGGATCCACCCGATTATGCTTTTTTCGTTAGAACATCAGTCACTCAACTCTCAACTGTCAAAATCACTACAGGGAGATACGTTTTCAGAACTTTCAGCCGATTCCCTGTACAACGATCTAACATGGATGCGGGTAAAAGCCGGAATTTCAATGAAGCTTACTTATCGTAAACGTGATTTCAACTTTGAATTGTCAACACCCATACAGTATCAGTTTATTTCACTTGATGATAAAGTTAAATCAAATGATTCCCATCAAAACCGGATCATTTTTCAGCCGCAAATCAATTTAAGGTATAGTATCAATACGCATTGGGAGGTTTCAGCATCATGGTTCTGGTACAACTACAACCCAAACCTGCGCAATCTTTATTCAGGATACATATTACAGAATTACCGCACCCTTAGCCACTACCAAAGCAGGCTTTCAGATTCGTATGGCCAACAGGGAGCCCTCAAATTTTCCTACAAAGATATTATCCGGTTTTTGTTTACAAACGTTGAATTCAGGTACAACAGCTATCGAAACGAAGTAATGTATGCCCAGGAGTTTGAAGGCTCCCGGATGAAAATTTCAGCAGTTGAACTGGAAAACACAGGCAATTATTTTTCATTTACATTGCGAGCAGGTAAAGGATTCAACTGGAGAAAACTTTCTATCAATGCGGAAGCCTCCTGGGGTAAAGGTGTTACGCCTCAACTCAGACAGGACAGCCTCATTGAATACAAAAATCAGGGAATTAATGCCAATATGACGCTTTCCCTGGCTGTAACAGAAAACTTGCAGTTTGCCAATAAAAGTAGCTGGAGCAGCATAAGCGGAAGCACAGATGCCGGGGAAAAACTTGATCCCATCAATAGTTTTATTGATGCGGCAACCATCAATTATATTCTTTCCAATGGTTTGATATTCAGCTTTGGAATGGAATACTATGATACACGAAACGGAAGCCGTAAACAAAACTTTTATCTTTTGGATGCCGGAATTACATACACATGGAAAAGGCTAAGATTTACGCTGGACTACAAAAATATTTTGAACACGACAGATTATGTGTATGCCTATTATGGCACGCTCAGCAGCTACTATTCAGAGTATAGAATACGACCAGCATCCGTTTTGCTAAGTGCCCGATTTAAAATCTTTTAATCATGAATAGCAAAAACATAAATATTTGGTTCTTATGCAAGACCAACCTAAGCTAAAAAGCCTTTGCCGGTTTGGGTAATGTGGCCGGCAAAGGCTAAAGATGGCAATGCCCGTCCTATGGTTTTTCGAACATTACCATTGCAAATTTATTCTTTTTTAAACTAAAACTTTACAGATATGAAATCACTTAAATTAAATAAGCTGAATCAAAACAGCCTCAGCAAAGATCAAATGAAGAAATTACGTGGTGGAGAAAGCAATCTTTGTACCTGTGGTTGTTGTTATGC
>RZYY01000303.1 GCA_009930115.1 Sphingobacteriia bacterium
GATACAATTTGACGTACTTTATCCATTAATTACCCGGATAGTAATAGTGGTTCCCTCGATCGGATTCCCTGAAAAATGAATACTTCCGTTTAACGATTTTACACGGGAAATAATATTAGGCAAACCCATACCCTCCGATTCCTCAAGCATCTCCTCTGTTAAACCACGTCCGTTATCGTAATAATCCAAAAGAATAAAATCTCCCTTTTGAGCTACATCAATATTTACCTGAGTGGCATGGGCATGTTTGAGGGCATTGCTGATTAACTCACACACGACGCGGTAAAGGACCAGAGCGGTTTTTTCCTTCAGTGAGGCCGAAATGTTTCCGGGAGAAAAAGTAATATTCGGGCCTTCGGGATGCTGACTGTTTTCAATAAAGCGATCGACAGCTTTGACAAAACCAAAATGCTTCAATACATGGGGACTCAGGTTATTGGATATTTCCTTAATCGTGGTGATGGATTCATTAATTAGCTTTGAAGTATTGTCGATCAGATGACGGTCTTCCTCAGGAGGCATTTTCCGGATAATCGCAGAGAAAGCCATTTTAATAGAAGAGAGCAACGGGCCGAGGCCATCGTGCAACTCTTTCGCAAAACGCTGACGTTCACGCTCTTCCGTTTGAATCACGGCCTGTAGCACCTTGGCCTCGTTTTCCTTTTGCAGGTAGTCGACCTGACGCTGGACGTCAAAAATACGTTTAATAAAAATTGTACTAAGCAGCATCAGCACAGAGATTGCCACACCAATCCAGGAGCTAAGCAGTCCTTCCTGCATCACGACAACCGGTTCCTGAAAATGGATAAGTTCCAGAAAGCGACGCAACGCCATTAGCAGATATGCAGCAGAGATCAACCACCATGCTACGTTAGTCCGCGTTCTCCGGATAAGGGATACGGCAATGATTGCAGCGGTAAATTGAAATAATACTGAAATAATCAACGCAATTCGTATAGGCATGGCTATTCTTTTACTGCAAAAAAAATATAATATGATTCTATATAATTACCTATAGATAAGCACAAATGTAGTACCCAAAGGTAACCATTTTTCTCATAAAAAAGATTCTTCACCCACGGTTTTCCGATCAAGCCAAAATTTAGATCGGTCAAATGATAACCATGCCCTTGCGCAAACTGATAATAAAAAAATCAATGCAATGCGTACTTTCAGGTCAGGAAAAGGTCAGGAAAAAAAACTCAGCATACCGTGAAGCTACATTCGCCGGCAACAAAAAACAAATTTTAGGGTTATTCTCTGTAAACAATAAAAAAGAAGATGAATACTTATCCGACACCCCAACATCAACAATTTAATATTGAAGGAATAATGCATGTTACTCCGTATGATACCTTTGCTGCGCTGCTTGAAGCAGAGATAATACTTCTCGATGTGCGGGATGAAAACGAAGTTTCACAGGAAAAATTTGGCAACTACCCTTTCATTCTATACCATCCTATCGGCGTAATCATTGCACGACTAGACAAAATACCCCGGGATAAACCGATTGTAGTGGCCTGCACCCAGGGCATCCGGAGTACCAAAGTGGCCAATCTGTTAAGCAGGCAGGGATTTAAGAATACGGCAAACCTGGATGGAGGCATTGCAGCATGGAAAGAGCAAGGAATGCCGGTAATCAGAGGTACACGAACCTATTCAGCAGGGATGGGATGTAACGGAAACTGCGGCGGATGCAGTGGCACCTGCTAAAAGGGACAATGGAACACAACAATAACCGCTTTTGCTGTGGAAGTTATCGCCGGTTTATCCGGTCGCTGGTATTCCAAAAAAGTGTTGTATCTTGTGCCTTGAAAATAACATTGAATTGAAACTACTCACTTAAACAAACAGTAATGGCTGAATATGTTGAATTTAACAAAAAAAAAGTAATCCGAATCGTAATCATTGCCGTAGTCGTAATTTTTATTCTCTCGTTTAGCGGAAGAATGTTTACTACGATTCCTGCTGGTCATGGCGGTGTGATCTTCCGCACCTTCATGGGGGGTGTTGATCAGGAAAAAATTTATGGGGAAGGATTGCATGTGATAGCCC
>RZYY01000304.1 GCA_009930115.1 Sphingobacteriia bacterium
GTTTCAAGGAACAGTTTGATTGTGTTGGCACCTATTTCGATGCCACCACCGAAAAACAATTCAGTACTGCCTTGAATATCGTTATTTCGCAAGCACTGAATTCAACCACCTGTCAGGTAAATCTGCTCGACATCAATGGCAATGCGACAGAAACCAATGTAAACATGACATTTTATGATAAGTTGAGCGGATTGCCAAAATACAATTTCATACATTCGCTCAACAACAGGGGATTTCCCGATACACTGGTTATCGATCCAATGCTGAATTACAGAATACAGGTTCACACCATTCCACCTGTTTTTATTGATTCGCTTGAGCTGACAGCGGGCAAACATACCATTGTGGGTGTTTCGGCACCGCAGGGATTTCTGGAAGTTAAAACCGAAGGAAGTTATGCTCAGAGCCGGAATTCGATTCTTTGCGTTGTAAGGGAAAACAACAAACTGAACACACTGAACACTCAATTTCTCTTTAACCGCGAAAAATATATCTGCGGTTTGTATGATCTGGAAATCATGACATTACCCCGCACCTATGTCGAGGACGTAAAAATAGACCAAAGTACAACAACCTTTGTTGAAATTCCGGCTGCAGGAACAACCATTTTTCAGTTTCCGGCAAGCGGCTATGGCAGTTTGTATGTAAAAAGAGAAAATAAGCTGGAATGGGTATATAATTTCAGAGGAAGCGGAGAACAAGAAATCCTGATGTTGCAACCAGGCGATTATTTTGCTGTCTTTCGTTCAAAATACCAGACACGCTCCATGCTCACCATCGAAAAGAATTTTACAGTAAAACCGGCAGCCATGACAAAAGTCAACATGTCGATGTTCTAAAATAAAGACAAACGAATGAAACCAATTGAAGTAAGACAAAAAAAAGATACCCGTTCAGGATTTGGAGATGCTCTGGCAGATCTCGGGAAAAAAAATGAGAAAGTAGTGGCTCTTTGTGCCGATTTGACCGGATCGCTGAAGATGAATGCCTTTGCAGCCAATTTCCCTGAGCGTTTTTTTCAGACCGGCATTGCCGAAGCTAATATGATTGGAATGGCCTCGGGTCTTGCCATTGCAGGTTATATACCTTATACAGGCACTTTTGCCAATTTTTCCACCGGTCGTGTATATGACCAGATTCGTCAATGTGTGGCCTACAGCAATAAAAATGTAAAAATATGAGCCTCGCATGCAGGTATCACATTGGGCGAAGACGGAGCAACACATCAGATAATGGAAGATATTGCCCTGATGCGCGCATTGCCGAATATGACCGTAATCAACACCTGTGATTATTCGCAGACATACATGGCCACACAAGCCATCGCTGAATGGGACGGCCCCGTGTATCTTCGCTTCGGCCGGCCGGTGGTACCGGACTTCTCACCCATTGACACTCCTTTCCAGATTGGAAAAGGAATTGTTTTTACTGAAGGAACCGATGTAACCATTGTGGCCACCGGACATTTGGTCTGGGAAGCACTGGAAGCCAGTCGGATACTGGAAACGAAAGGCATTTCGGCTGAAATAATAAACATTCACACCATCAAACCACTCGACAATGAACTTTTGCTGAAAAGCATTTCGAAAACACGTTGTGTTGTCAGTGCCGAAGAACACGTACAGGCCGGCGGATTGGGTGAGGCCATTTCGGCCCTTCTTTCGCAAAAACTGCCCACAGCTCAGGAATATGTAGCCATGCCCGATGTATTTGGAGAAAGCGGAACACCAGAGGAATTAATGGTCAAATACGGACTCAAAGCCGGAAACATCGTTGATGCAGCGATTAGAGTATTAAACAGAAAAACAAACCTTTAAAATAAAATGAGCAAAATCACCGATGCAGAAATATTGAATCTGCTGAAAGCCGAAAAATCGCGGCAGCGTGGTTTTGAACTCTTGCTGAATAAATATAAAGAGCAGGCCTATTGGCTCATTCGCCGCATTGTAATAGACCATGACGATGCCAATGATGTGATTCAGAATACTTTTATCAAAGTCTGGCAGAACCTCGATAAATTCCGCGAAGACTCAAAGATTTATAC
>RZYY01000305.1 GCA_009930115.1 Sphingobacteriia bacterium
GTTGTATGTGCTTGATAATGAAGAGACTTACCGCGATATTGTCCGTTTTGTAAACAACCTTCAGGATAAAGGAAAAATTGTTAAAGCGTTGGGTCGGTTCTATGGCGATTTGCAACCTCTCTATTATATTCCCAGGTTGAGCTTCGATCTGTTGAAGTCGGATACAATTGGATGGTTGGGACAGCCTAAGGCTGAGTTTGCTGACCGTTTTATCCAGGAGGAATTTGATGTGCTTTTTTATTTTAGTCAGGATTCTCATTTTGCCCTGGAATATAGTTATGCACTGTCGAAATCAAAACTAAAAGTTTGTAATGAGAGTGCTGTGCTTAATCCTTATACCGATCTTATGATTAAAGTGAAATCGAATAACACATTAACCCGTTTTCTTGATACCGCAATTCATTATTTATCCATAATAAATCATTCTGATGAATAATTTAACGATCTCCGGAACCGGAACCGCTGTAGTAACTCCATTTACCCCCGGTGGAGAAGTGGATTATCCGGCTCTTGAAAAAATTCTGGACTATCAGACGCACAATGGAATCGATTTTTTAGTGGCGCTCGGTACTACTGGCGAAGCTGTAACCTTATCTGAAATTGAAAAAGAACGGGTGATTTCTGTTTTTAAACAAAACAAAAATGGGTTGCCGCTGGTCGTGGGTATGGGCGGCAATAATACCCAGGCGGTTTGTGAAACCATCGGGAATACCGATTTTGACGGAATTGATGCTATTCTCTCCGTTGTTCCTTACTATAATAAACCCTCGCAGCGTGGAATTTATCTCCATTTTTCCGCCATCGTGTCAGTGGCTCCTGTTCCGGTAATACTTTATAATGTACCCGGACGAACCGGAACCAATATGACCGCTTCCACTGCTCTCCAGCTCTCCCGGGATTTCAATTCCATTATTGCCGTGAAGGAGGCCAGCGGTAATATGCAACAAATTATGGAGCTATTGAGGAATAAAAGCGATACTTTTGCTGTGCTCTCCGGTGATGATGCCCTGACTTTTCCTATGATTCAACTGGGCGCATCAGGAGTTATCTCTGTGGTCTCCAATGTCTTTCCCTTATTGTTTTCTGAAATGGTCATGAATTCCCGGGGAGGAAACGATGAAAAAGCGCTTCAGATTCATTACCAGTTACTCGAATTTATTGAATTACTTTTCAAAGAAGGCAGCCCTCCTGGTATTAAAGCTGCACTGGAGTGTATGGGCTTGTGCAATAGCTTTGTACGCCTCCCCTTGGCACCCGTGTCGGAGCAACTGAAAGAAAAAATAGCCTTACGGGTAAATGAAATTTTTGTAAAATAATATCGCACACTCTGTACAATGAAAAAACTTTCCATCTTTCTTCTGGCAGTTTTGTTTTTTACTACTGCCTCTTTTGCACAAAAATTAGCTGCAGATCAGATTTTTAAGGAAAACAGTGAAATCTGTTTTTACTTTTTTATCAATGAAAATACCGATATGAATAAAATTTCATCCATGATCTCCATTGATAAAGTTGAGCATTATAAAGCCTTGGCTTATGCCAGTAAGAAAGAATTTGAACAATTCCTTTCACTTGAAATTCCGTATTATCTCCTGCCTTCGCCCTCGCAGCTTGCCACAGGAATTGTGATGAACGATAATGTGGATTTGAACCTCCTTGACGAATGGGATTTTTATCCAACCTATGAGGAATATGTGGAATTAATGTTTGATTTCGCAACACTCTATCCCAACCTGTGTGAAATTATTGATTTTGGCACCACAACACAGGGTCGCCAATTGCTTGTAGCCCACATTAATAACGATCTTACACAACAAGGTGAACCGCAGTTTTTATATACTTCTACCATGCACGGCGATGAAACAGCTGGTTTTGTTATGATGCTGAACCTGATTGATTATCTGTTGTCAAATTATGGCGCAATCGATCAGGTTACTGACCTGGTGAATACCTTGGATATTTTTATAAATCCGAATGCAAATCCCGACGGAACCTACCGGGGTGGTAATAATACGGTACAAGGCGCAACGCGCTATAATG
>RZYY01000306.1 GCA_009930115.1 Sphingobacteriia bacterium
TTAAACTGACCGTAAGCGACGGAAATACTACAAATTCCCGAATCAGAGAAAACTACATCACCATCAACGACTGGACAGGTATTTCCTCTATGAAAAAAAATAGTACCCTGCAATTTTTCCCCAATCCGTTGAAGGGCGCAGGAACGCTTGTTTTTTCGTTACACGAGGCAGCTTCGGCTGCCGTAGTAAGCCTTTATAATTTCAGCGGAATACAGGTTTGGCAACAGCAGACCCGTTTTTTCCATACAGGTAAAAACAGCCTGATGATTGATTTCCGTGATTCAGGCATTCCCTCAGGCATATATTACCTGACCCTTCAGTCAGGAAAAACATCCGGCAGGATAAAGGTGATCGTGCAATAACAACGTTAGCATCAGGTACAATCGCTGAACCGGCCCGACAAAAATACTATTCCGAAATACATTCACTGTGTGGTTTTTAGGGGAATGCTACCTGAAGTGTGCCGTTCCGAATTTTGTAAAAAAAAGGCAGAGATACTCCCATTCAATATATGCAATTCCACGGATCAGGTATTACATTGTTCATGACCGAAAACGAGGTTGTGATACATATAAAAACGGGAGCCAATATGTGAAACCATTACACTCCACATAGATAAGGCTCCCTCCTCAACCGGCTATTGCACCGGATGCCGTAAGCTGAAATAATAATCAGCCCATTAAATAACAAAAATGCTGCTTTGGGTTCTTTCGTTCACAAATATATAAATTATTCGTATAATTCGTACATAAGCCATAAAAATAATAAAAATGTAATTACAAAGCCCTAGTAAAATCGTCACTGCAAACAAACCCCTCTTTTTCGGCGCATAAATGAATAAAATATTTCTATATTTGAAGCGGTTAATGAAGAATCCGGATTGTCAGGGTCAACTTCATAAAAAACGCACCGGAGCCAAAAGAACATTCAATTGCATGAATCTATCATGTGGCGGAATAACGATTCAGAAACCTGATATTATTTCGGCATGGTACAACAGAAATCTTAATTTATTTTGCATGAGCACCCGATTCCGACTTTTCTGGCTTGTTTGCATTCTGTTTTTCGCTGGTGATGAACTGTCGGCTCAGGCCCACATCCAGTGGAAGGAAATAATCCAATTCACAAAAGCCAATTACGGCCCTGACCCCCTGCTCATCAACGGCGAATATTATCAACCCAAACATCGGGTTGCCAATGGTCACCCCTGGCTTTTCACAGAGGAATGGATTCCGGCCACCCTGTTTATCCACGGTTATACCTTCGACCAACAGCAGGTAAAATACGATATCATCTCCGACTGTATAGTTCTGCATGGAGACCTGGGAAATGACAAGAAGACAGCCATTGTACTGAACGCAACCCTGGCTGATTCACTACACATGCTGGACACAAAATTCATACGCACTTCACTCCTCACGCCCTGCTCCCTCCCTAAAGCCTACACGGCCATTCTATGGGCAGGAAAGGATACGCTTTGCGCATTTTTTGAAAAGTCATACCTGGCCACCTATTATAATAAACCCCCTTATGGGAAATATACACAAATCCGCAGAACCCTATGGCTGATCAAAGACCAAAAGATTTATCAGGTTACCTCAAAAAGAGATTTTCTGCAACAGTACAGCCAGGAAAAAGAGGCCATCCGAAAATTTCTACGTAAAGCAGGAATTACCTATAATAAAGCAACTTTTGAACAAATCCGCAGGCTTATGTACTTTTGTGAAGCGTCGAAAACACAGCGAAATGACAGAAATTAAAAAGGTCTCACTGGTCGTTCTGACCTTACTATTCCTGCATTTTAACGCTGCCGGACAGGAGAGTGACCGACGTATTGACAGTACGTATGCCCGGTTGCCACTACATGAATTTCTACACCGGGCCGCAGTACAATTTCAAACGGGAATCTATTTTGACCCGGCGCAGCTTCCCAACACCAAAACCACTACGATTTTGGAGGAAGAAACGCTGGAAAAGCTGCTGGAGATCAATCTCACGCCTTATGGTTTTTTTGCTGTCCACGAC